>CAYRWC010000084.1:0-9811 GCA_964427795.1 uncultured Oscillospiraceae bacterium
AATCGGCGGAGCGATCGCCGCCGCATCCGGCGCTGATTTCCTTTGTTATGTCACGCCTGCCGAACACCTCCGGCTGCCGGATTTGTCGGATGTTAAAGAAGGCATTATTGCCAGTAAAATCGCCGCTCACGCAGCCGATATCGCCAAGGGCCTGCCCGGCGCAAGAGATATTGACAATAGAATGGCCGACGCACGCCATAAAATGGATTGGGATGAAATGTTCAGTTTAGCCCTTGACAGCGAAAAAGCACGAACCTATTTCGAAAGCACCCCGCCCGGCGACCGGCACACATGTTCCATGTGCGGCAAGATGTGCGCTGTCAGAACCACAAATATGATCCTGGAGGGCAAAAAAGTTGCGTTATCCCCGGAATTGCCATCAGCGGATAGAAAAGAAAGGATAGAACAGAAATGAATACCATAATCAATGACCTGGCTTCATGTTTACAGGAACTGAAAAACAAGGTGCCGCTTATCCATAACATAACCAATTATGTGACCGTCAATGACGTCGCCAACGCGTTGCTGGCTATCGGCGCCTCGCCGATCATGGCGGATGACATTCATGAAGCCGCGGAAATAACCGCTATTTCATCAGCGCTTGTTATCAATATCGGCACGTTAAATAAACGCACAATCTGCTCCATGATTGCATCAGGGGAAAAAGCTAATGAGCTTGGCATACCTGTTATTTTTGATCCGGTTGGAGCCGGCGCCTCGAAGCTGAGAAATGAGACAACAAAGGAAATATTATCTCTGGTCCAAGTAGCCATTCTCCGCGGTAATCTTTCAGAAATGTCTTATATAGCCGGACTCGATACTTCAATAAAAGGCGTTGATTCTTCGGAAGATGAGAGGAATGACAGCACGATTGTCGCCAACATCATAGCCCGATCATATGGCTGTGTCGCGGCTATAACGGGCGCTGTCGATGTAATATCCGACGGCAATCGGCTTGTTAAAATTCTTAACGGACATAAAATGCTGTCCAAGGTAACCGGCACCGGCTGCATGACAACGGCTCTTGTCGGCGCCTTTGCCGGAATCTGCAACGACTATTTTACCGCGGCGGCCGGCGGGATTGCGTCAATGGGTATCGCCGGAGAGCTCGCGTATGAAAAATGCGGCAATTCCGGAACCGGCAGTTTTCATATGGCGGTTATCGACGCGATGTGCAGCCTTGACGGTCCGTTATTTAAAGAAAGGATCAAGCTGGATGAAGTTTAATATCGACTATACGCTTTATCTTTGTACCGACAGAAAACTGATGACGACCAATACCCTGGAAGAATCGGTTGAATTGGCGATAAAAGGCGGCTGCACCGTTGTTCAGCTGAGAGAAAAAGATTGTTCGTCGCTGGAATTTTACAAGCTTGCGCAGCGCGTGAAAATCATTACAGATTATTACCATGTTCCGCTGATCATCAATGATCGTATTGACATTGCGTTGGCTGTTGATGCCGCCGGCGTCCATATCGGCCAGAGCGATCTGCCGGCCCGGATAGCCAGAAGCATCATTGGAAGCGAAAAAATTCTTGGCGTCTCTGCTTCGAACCTTATAGAAGCGGTCCGTGCAAGAGATGACGGTGCCGATTATCTGGGGGTCGGCGCCATGTATGCGACGGCCACAAAAACCGACGCAAAAACCGTTTCGATCGAAGAATTGAAATTAATCAGAAAATCCGTCGAGATCCCGATCGTTGTGATCGGCGGCATTAATAAAGCTACGGTTGGGAATTTTAAAGGATATGGCATTGACGGACTGGCTGTGGTATCGGCTGTTGTGGCACAAAAAGATATAGCAGCCGCAGCCCGTGAACTCGCAGCCATGTTTCGAGCGTGAACATGGGCAATATAAGAATTCTATCGGATAGCATAATGGCATTGATTAAGCTATCCTATAATTAGAGCCACAGGGACTCGGCGCCGTCTGTTAATCATCTCGCAGGCATTCGGTTTATTGCCGCAGGAGGGAAAAATGGAAAAAGAATCACATCGCAAGATTATCATCACCATGATTCAAATCACCCTTGCCGGCATTGTTCTGATGGGTCTGGCATACGCTTTATATGCTTTATTCCATATCATCATAACCCGGATTTCTTTTGCCGTTGCAGCGACAGCCATACCCACCGCATATACCCGGGCGGTTTTCGCCCTGATTATGGTTCTCGCTTATTGGCTTGTATCCCGAACCCATTGGAAGGACCTTTATAAAGCAGCCTGCCTGACCGTTCCGACGGCAGCGCTGATCCTGGCCGCGGGAATCGGCCTCTATCTTTGGCCGGCTGTGGCTTGGGCTGCGAAACTGGTGATAATAGCCTTCATCGCCTTGTTTCTCATCAAAACCAAGAAAACTTGGATGTACTTTTATGCCGCTGCGATCGCCGCTCTGGTGGCCTTGATTTATTAAAACGAGAAAGCGAGGATATATTTTATGTTTCGCGAAATGAGAAGATCCAAACAGCTATTGTCCATGAACGATACGGCAGCTGTATTGGAAAGATGCACGCATGGTGTTCTGGCCTGTATCGGCGATGAGGATTATCCTTACGCTGTTCCGCTAAACTATGTTTATTTTAAGGGTAATATCTATTTTCATTCAGCAAAAGTTGGGTATAAAATCGATGCTATTGCAAAGAACCCAAAGGTTTCTTTTGCCATCATTGATGAAGATACAATAGCCAGTGAAAAATATACTGCTCTATTCCGCAGTGTTATTGTTTTCGGTCATACACGAATTACCGAAGGTGATGAACGGCTCAGCGCTTTTGAGGCACTTGTCGAGAAATACTCGGGCGAACAACCTGAAGAAGCCAAACAAAAAGAAATATCCGGATGTACACAAGCCTATATTATTGCCATCGACATCGACCATATAACAGGTAAGGAAGCCATCGAATACGTCAAAGACCGATAATTCATTCCTATTTTTCTTTTACCGGAATGAATCGGAGCGTTCCGTCATCTTCTTGAACCGCTTCTTTAAAAGTCATGGAACCGGCATATTCGTTGTTTGAATTAAAGCCGGTAAAGATCATCCGGTTATTCTGAAAAAAAGCCATTTTAGGAACATTTCCGCAAGGTATACGCGTATTCGCCGGCTGTTTCCAGCCACCAAACGGTATATCGGATAACCAGTACTGAGAACGGCTTACTAAATAATACCAGTTGTTTTTCACGAAATAATCACTGCATTCAGGCTCGATCGTCCATGGCGTCTTGAAATCCTTTGCATAATGCTCAGTTAAAAAAGCCGGCTCCGGCTCCTCGCGCCAATGATCCAAATCCTGTGAAGTCAAATGGGCCAGGCATCCCTGCCATTCATCGCCCCGATTTATGGATGTCGTGACCAGCATATGAAACAAACCGTCCGAACCGGAAAACACCTTGGGATCCCGTACCGAATTTTGGTTATACTTGTCACTGATATGAAAATTCATTTGGCTTTTAACAAAATGATACCCGTCTTGCGATAGAGAACAACAAAGTGGAGCCGATGAACCGTCCACTGGCCGAATCGAGTAAAACGCATAGAATCTTCCGTTGTGGTAAATGACCGAGCCGGTACAAATCGATCCTTCCGATTGCCGATCAATTTCCACAGCCATAGGATGGATATTCCAATGCACCAAATCCTTGGTGGAAATATGCGCCCATTGGTGCGCGCCTTTCCCCCATTTACTCGTATGATGATGACGGTCTTTTAAGTAAAAAACATGATAAATCCCATCGTGTGAAAAAGGCATGCAATCGCCGACAAAAACATTTTCTTCGGGTTTCCAGCCTTCGGCATCGATAAAACTGCCGATAACAGACGGCGTGATTTTTTTCTCCGTAACATACTCGGATATGGACAGGCAGCTCTTGCTCATGGCAAGCTCGGCATGATTGAAACAAATCTTGCCGCAAGGCCATTCTTCATCACAAAGCTTTCCGTTTACGTACAATTCTATACGATAAGTCAGAAATATAATTTCAATCAAATCGCCATAATCGGCTTTCGCCGTCAAGGCAAGCGGTGTTTTATCGAAATCGAAGACAAAACGACAGGTGACAACGCCGGTAAAAAATGACGCTTCCGCTGTAATTTTATCGTCTTGAACAGCCTTGTATATATCTCCTTCCGAAACCGGAATTTTAAATGCCAATACCCAATTTTCATAAGGTATGTCTAGTTCTTGCATATATATCCTTCCCTTCGTTTTAACGCAGCATTTTCACATATTGAGATTTTTTAATATTTCTTGATACCGTCTTGTCGCTAAAGCGCTTGGCTCGCCTTTTTTGCAGAATGAAAACCCGGCCAGTTTCGGAACGACGCGTTCCACAACGATCTGCCCATTGATCATTTTAGATTTCAAGGCATTAAGCGCTTCAAGAAACCGCCGGTCGTTTTTCGCCCGATTATAGAATGAGAGAACATAAACATAAATAAAAAGATTATAACCGCGGAAAGGATATTCCACCTGCATGAATAAAGTTCCAATGCCATAATGGCACGGCCCGATCGGCTTGCGAATGGTCCAATGCTCAAGTAAAAAATCCACCGCTTTGTCCAGTGACGGTTCTTTGTTGAGGCAGTCGCTAAAACGAAATGTATCAAGAGCCACAAGGGTTGGGTGAGGATTTGAACACTCGGTTTCCGGTCCTCGTCCGAAGCTGAATTTATTGCAGCGCCAGCCTCCGTCCATATATTGTATATCCAAAAGATGGCGTAAGGTCTTTTGCAGTCTGGCATCCATGACATACCCCATATGGCATAGCGTATCGGCAGCAGATATTGTCTGGCAGGGGTATATGGCGCCTTGAGGATATAATTTAAAACGTCCATCATCCTGCCAGGTACTCAATATTAATTCCGCAGTCTCTGCCAACAAAGGATCTGCCGGATCCATCCCAAGCTCCAGCAGATAGAGCGCGCTTTCCAGGGTGGAGAACGGCGCGCCTTTGATCAGACGCTTATCCGGCGTGGTCCAAAGGTCGGCGCCGTTGTCATGCCGATGCGAGCATATCGCTTCGATATCGGATAAATACCGGTTCTCCACAGCCCTGCCTCCACTTTCGTCGATTATGTATAAATTATATCAAATTAAGATATTAAGTAAATCATCATGATCTGCCGTTCTCTTTTTATCCAAATATTCCCGAAAAAGAATCAAATCGATGCTTTATCTCTATATTGATGCAATTTTAAAAGGGCGATGCGGGCTATCGGCTGTGCAATACAGGCTTCAACAAAAAAAGAAATAGCAAAATTGCGCGGCCATTTATAAAAAAACATATAGATAGGATCCATGCTGATCTGCCGGCGGCCTATCCAGGTTCCCAATACCGTCAGAAAAATGGACATCAAAAATACGGTAAAAAGAATATTGATCACAATATGCGCGCCAAAACTGTCGTCTTTTTTAATAACCCGAGATGTCAGCCATTCGGCCGGCTTATAGGTTAAAAGAACAAGCGCGACAACGGTCATCCAAATAAAAGGAATGACTTTAAGGGTATCGGCCCATACAGATAAGTGAAAACCCAATTCAAAAAACGTAATCAACGGCGCGATAATATTAACCGATATGATCGAGATTATAACCATAAACAAGGCAAATTCTTTTTTATTACGTGGTAATTTCATGTAAAAGTCCATCTAGTCCTCCTCATTTTATTGGGGTAAAAAAAATCAGCGCGAAACCAATGGATAGTTCCGTGCTGATCAATTATACGCACCAAATATTATAACCGATATTATATAATAAATGGACAATTAGTCAAGCAAAGGCGATGTCATTCCTTCGATTTCCATATCGTCGACGAAGCATAAGGACGCAAGCCGATTTGATAATAAAACTGTTGCGATGAACCGACCAATGCCGTTTTAGCTCCCAAAAGGCCGACCCTCCGTATGCCTTCCAAGACGACGGCTTTCCCCAAACCCATTCTGCGGTATGCCGGATCTGTCGCAACCGGTTCTATCACGGCATAACCGCCGGCAGGATTGTACCACATGCCGCAATAGGAAACGAAATTGCCCTCCGGCGATACCGCGGCAATTTTTAAACTTAAATCCACATTTGGGCGATTCATTTCATCGCCGGCTTCCTGTTTGTCCTGATCAGAAAAGCGGAATTCGCCTTCTCCGTTTAATTCATGATTAAATCCCTTATATAATACCCGTCTATACTGATAAAGGTCAAAAGTTTCTTTCATCGATGTTATATGGAAGCCTTCGGGCAACCGATATGCTGCGGATGTTTTATCAAGATAAAATACCGCATCATATTCACGTTCTTCTGTAGCCGTAAATCCAAGATCGGCCGCTATATCCTGAAAACCATAATCCTTGTCCGATATGACAACACTAAACTGCCCATTCTTTGACAAACGGTTCTTCGCATATAGCAGCATTTCTTTTTTCAAGGCCGAATATTCCGGCAACGCTAAACAAAAAGCTGTACCGAGCCGGCAATCGAAAGTCGCTATGCCGATGAGCGCATGACTATCCTCCCATATGCCGATTCTGCCGACAGCAGATTTATCCAGGCAGCTATGCGTAGCCATCCAATCCCATCTCGCATAGGTAAATTCCGCATATCCCAATCGGATCAAAAATGCTCTGACCTGAGCGTAATCTTCTGTTATACCTGCTTGTTGGGTATAATTTCGAAAATGAATAGACATCCGGTTAATCCTCCCTATTGAAACATGATCCTGTTATTTATTTTACTGCAGATCCGTTGACATAGAGTGAAAAACCGTTGAGATCGACCTGATCCAGATCGCCGTTAAAGGCGGTGATATAACTGTCGGCGGTCAGCGTCCAGGTACTTGAAGCGTCGAGAGTAACCGCCAGGGTTTTGGCTGTTACGCCGTCGGCATTGATCGAACCGTTGAACGTGCTCGATTCAGACAAACTCAGATTCAAGGTGGAAATCGAGTTGACATGAATGTCGCCGTTGAGGTTTTGGGCTGAAGCCTGGAAAGTGCACTTGCCGCCGTTGGCGCCGGCCGTACCCCAGCCGCGGGAACCGTCATTGCCGGCTACAAGCAGCAAACTGCCGGTATCGGATAGAGTCATTGATACGCGGCTTAGTGTGATTACACATTCCGTGTTGGTCACGTAAAACATGTCTCCGGCTTGACCGGTCAATGTACCGCCGGTCATTGTAAAGCTGCTGTTACCAACTGCGGCATCGCCGGACATGCTTTGATAAAGCATGACATTATGGATATTTTCTCCTGATTCACCTGTCATGCCGGTCATGTTGCCGGTAACGCTGCAATTTTCAAGCGTTACGGAATTAAGGCCTTCGACGACGATCGCTTCGGATTGCCGCGCACTCAGGATAGCATTTTTGACGGTAATGTCGGCCGTGCTGTAAATAGCCGGAGCGCCGGAACTGCCGGTTGTGGTGTATGTGCCGCCGTCCGCGACCAGGATACCGCCGCCGCGGTCACTGCGTATAGCTGCTTTGCCGGCGCTGGTTACCGTCAGATTGCCGGCATAGAGGCTGCCGCCACCGGCTACTTCGATGCCGCCGGCATTGCCGCCGGACACATTGATCTCGGTATCGTTAATATTGATGACGGCGCCGCCATAAGCGAAAACTCCGTTAGCGCCTTCAGCTGAAGCTGTGATTTCGCCGCCGGAAATATTCAGGGCCGCATTGTCTAAAGCCAGGACCGCGGCATTTAGACCATAAAAGCTGCTGGCGTCGCTGCTGGACGCGTCGCCCGCCGTTTTGGATACGATGACTCCGGATAGAGTCGCGGTCATCGATCCTTCGGCGCGAACGGCATTTTCATCAGCATTCGTTGACGTATACGTGCCGCCATTCAGATTCTCACCGTTGGTCAGCACATAAGCACCGGTGCCGGTTTCAACTTCAGCTTCGCCGGGACCACCGCCGCTCGGCTCACCGCCGGGGACACCGTTTGACGGTACGCCGGGCCGAGAGTCGGACGTTGATGCCGCCGCAGATGTCGTCGCTGTCATTTTGGAAGTTGTGCCGGCGGTTGTTGTCGATCCTTGCTGAGAGCAGGCTGTCGTGGTTAATAAAGTGGCAAGAATGATCATGACCCCTATGGAGTGAGACAAATTCATTTTTTTCACAATAACACAACTCCTTTCACACTCAAAGAACCCTCGTTTACCATCACCTGTATTCAGGCTAACACTGGCAAGTGAACATTAAGTGGATTGTAGTTGAACTGTATTAAAATTTGCCCGTTTCCGCAGTTATGCCATTGTTTCCAGCATTTTCAGCGTCACATTGTATTGAAGATCGCCGCCTTTTGCATAATGAATGAACTCATCGGCCATATAACAGCCCATTCGTTCAACTTCCCGCTCCATGCTGCCGGCGATATGCGTCGTAATGACGACATTCTCCATTTTCAGCAATTCACTGTCCGGTAACGGCGGTTCCGGATCAGTTACGTCGAGTATGGCCGTTCTGGTTGGAACCGCTTTAAGCGCATCGATTAAATCCTTCTCCACAACCTGGGCGCCGCGGCCGGTATTGATGAATGTAGCATTTGGCAGCATGCTGTTAAAATGTGATTTATTGAGTATGCCGATTGTGGCAGGGAGATTGGCAATATGGTTGGTTATCGTCTGGCATTGCGAGAATATTTCTTCAAGCGAACCCTTCGCTACCCCTAATTGTTCTGCTGTTTCATCGGAAAGAAACGGATCGTAAACCATCACGGCAAGATTAAATGGTTTTAAAAGCCGTATGACTTTTTTACCGATCATGCCGGCTCCAAGGATGCCGATTTTTGTTGAATAGTTACCGGGAAAGGTTTTCGAATAATCATTAGCCGACTGACGATCTTTCTTAGCTTTGGCGGCATTTTGGATAAATCCCTTATTGGCCAAAAGAATCTGAGCCAAGGTATATTCCGCCACAGGCACGGCATTGGCCGCCCAAGCGCTGACAATCTTTATTCCTTTCTCCAGAAAGGGGCGCGCAAAATCCTGAACGCTGCCGGCCGCGTAAAATACCGCTTTAAGACACGGAAAATAGCGTTGAATTTCATCGTCGGTTAATCTGGGCATACCCCAGGTAGAAAAAATAACCTCGGCGTCTTTCAGATATGCTTTATTCTCTTCCAGATTTTCCTGGTCGACTAATTCAGAATATACTTCGGCATATTCATTGATTCGGCGTTTACATTCAACCGAATACACCTGATCGATCAAAGTTTTGTTATATCCCTGCGACATGAATACTGCTTTTATCATGGCAACTCCTTTATGATTACATTTTATTCGACAATCGACAATCGAATGCCGGGATGAATCCTGTTTTAATGCAATTCAGCCCGCCGGCGGAACCTGATCACTTGATCGTGTCCGCCGGCAGGCCGTTTTAACGTTTTATCCTGACTGATCCTGGTCTGTTGTTATGGTTCTGTTAATTAGTCCGCACTGACATGGAATTCGGCTTCGGCAGCCGTAAAGGCATGGTCCAGCGCTTCGAGAAGCATATCGATTTCTTTCTCTGTGAAGGTCAGCGCGGGACAGTAGACGACGATATCGCACTTGTTGTAGCAATTGTTGCGGATAATGGCATGTTCTTTCTCATAACACCACCGGTTGATAAAGGCGCCGACTGTTCCGGGTTTTGCAAAGGGAACAAATTCGCCTTTTTTAGCGGTCAGCTCCAGAGAGAACATCATGCCCATGCCCTGTACGCGCAGCAGGATGGGGTGCTTCTCCTGCAGCTTCTTCAGGCCTTCGTGCATCTGTGCGCTGAGCTTGCGGCTGTGCGCCAGCAGATCGTGCTTCTCTATAAAGTCGATAGTGGCT
>CAYRWC010000085.1:0-9808 GCA_964427795.1 uncultured Oscillospiraceae bacterium
ATAATCGGCGTTGACGCCGGTAACCGTGGCTGTCATTGATTTGCTGAGCGAGCGGGCTGTTCCTTGCCCGCTGACCACAGGCGATGCCAGGCTGATGCCGGTTTCCGGACCAATCAAAGACTGCAGATCGGAAGCCTGCAAGTCGACGACGCTGGCTTGTTTAATATTGACCATCAGCATATTGCTGCCCAAGCTTTCCAATTCGCCGGTTATCGAACCGGTTGCTCCCTGGACGACCGATATGAGCATGGATACCGATAAAACGCCGATAATAATACCCAGCATCGTCAGAAATGAACGGGTTTTGTTGGATCCGATCGCTTTAAATGCCATCCGGAAGGATTGCGTCAAAGTCATAGAGCCGCCTCGCTTTCTCCTGCGGCCGGCTGTGTGTCGGCAACGATGCGGCCGTCCATGAGTTCGATCCGGCGGCCGGCTTCTTTGGCTATGTTCGGGTCATGGGTGATGATCAGGATGGTGTTGCCTTTTTCATGGACCTGGTGCAATAATCGAATGATCTCCCGGCTGGCTTGCGAATCCAGATTGCCGGTCGGTTCATCGGCCAGAATCAACGCCGGATCGGTCGCCAAAGCGCGGGCTATGGCAACCCGCTGCTGCTGCCCGCCGGACAATTCATTGGGCCGGTGATTGAGCCGGTCGGCCAGACCGACTTGTTCCAAGGCTTGCCGGGCTCTATTTATCCGAACTTCACGATGCAGGCCTTGATAAATCAACGGCAATTCTACATTTTCCAGCGCGTTTAATTTCTGCAGCAAATTAAATTGCTGAAAGATGAAACCGATTTTACGGTTGCGGATCTCAGCCAGCTGATCGTCCGTTAAGTCGGATATGTCTTGTCCGTCCAGTATGTAGCGTCCTGAGTCGGCGACATCAAGACAGCCGAGAATATGCATCAAGGTCGATTTGCCGCTCCCGGACGGGCCGACGACGGCGGTAAACTCATGGCGCATGATCTTGAAACTGACCTGATCAAGCGCTTTCACCTGTTCGGAGCCCAGGGTGTAAATTTTTGTCAGTGCTTGAACATCAATCATGAGCCGTCACCTGAGCCCCATACCGAAACGGCTGACGTTCGTATTTTCGCTGGTGTTGACGATCTGCACCTGCTCATCTCCGGCAAGCCCGCTGATGATTTCCGCGCGCAGATCGCTGACCAGGCCGACTTTGACCGTAACATCTTCAGTGGTTTGTTTTTGTTCCGTATTGGTCCGGACGACAGTCACATAAACCCGGCTGCCGTCCACTTTTAAGGCTTCCAGCGGGACGGTCAGCACCATATCGCGTTCTCCGACCAGAATATCGGCGCTGCCGCTCATGCCGCTTAAAAGCCCATCCGCCGGATCCAGGCTCAGCAGGACCGGATACGATGTGACGCCGCCGCTGGTCGTTCCGGCGGCGGAAATTTGCTTAACCGTCGCCGTGAAGGTTTGATAATCATAAGCAGCCAGGCTGACCGTTGCCTTTTGACCGACAGCAGTCTGGGATATGTCCAGTTCATCGACCATAACCTCCATTTGGTAGCCGGCGCCGCCTTCCAGAACGCAAACCGCCTGATCCTCTTTAACCGCGCCTTTTTCCACTAAAGACAGTTGGGTTACAATGCCGTCGATCGGGGCCGTCAATACCAGTTCCTTTTGTTGTTCGCGGGCTTTTTCCAGGTCGTTCACGGCTTTTTCACGCTGGTCGAGCAGATTCAAAAGAGCTTCCGAACAAGGGACGTCGGAAAGCGTAAAGAGTCGTTCACCTTTATCAATCCAGTCATCTATCTGACAGCGAACCGTTTTAATAATCCCGGTTTTCGCGGTAACATAAACCGGTTCATGAATCGTGGTTAACGCCGAACCAAGCCGCTTCCCCTCCTGATTGTCGGCCGAAGCCTCGATGCCGGCAGCCATGGCTTTGTCGTCAAAAACAACCGTTATCGTGCCATTTTGCCGCTGCAGGATCAAACCGTCCGCTGTAATTTTACCGCCGGCTGTCTCTGCCGTCACCGTAACCGGATCGCCGGGTTCGCCGGCAGCATCTCCAGCCGTGTCGTCGAGGACCAGACTCAGCCAGCCATCGGCCGACAGGACACACAAAGCATCCTGCTCATCCATAACAGCCTGAACCGGCTGATTCGCTGAGGCGTTTAAGATTTTCAACCGGCCGGAAACCGGCGCCGTAACCGTACTGCTGCCTTTTGTGCCGGGCAGCTGACGGATCTGCTGATCCAAAGAATCAAGCGTCTGTTCAAGCTCCGTCACCGTCGCGTCGAGCGTCTCGCTGCTAAGAACGGCCAGCCGGTCACCCTGGTTGACTCTTTGGCCAAGCACCACATCAATCTCCGCCGCCGAAGCATTAGCCGGAGCATATAAGGTCGACTGCCGGTCAGATTCCAGGATGCCGCTGCCATAAACGGTTGCGGACAAATCCTCGCGGGTCACCGGCGCCGTATCCAATAACGTCAGCCGGGAAGCAAACCGGTTCTGCAAGAATTTGCCGGCCGGAATTGCGGATAAAGCCAGCAGAACGGCAATAATCAACAGGACAAATGGCCATTTGCGGCGTTTATGTTCACGATTATGATTCATAGATACCTCCGGAATGATCTCGATGGTGAATACAAATTTAGCGATTATGAGTATAGCGAAAAAAAGTGGCAAAAAAAGGGCAGCTTTTTATCTCTATATCTTAACCATTGTAACTCATTGAGGAGATAAGGGAAAAGCTGCGGGAATAGCTGCAAATAATTCGAAATATCCTTGCGATTCTGCTGTATAGTATAGATATATCCAAGTTTCGGCAAAGATAGATCAAAGAAGCCGGTCTTCTTTTGAAAATGATGGGAGGTTTACCATGCAGAATAAATTATGCACCCTTTTTCTGGGCATAACCGCAGGTTGCTTACTCGTTCTCATCCTTTGTCTTGCTGTCGCCGGTCTGTATTACGTCCCGAAAATAAACGCCAGTCTTAAGAACCTTGATAAGCTGACATCTCAGATCGATTCGGTCAATTCCGCTGTCGACAGTCTGATCATCGCGTCCAATGAACTGAAAAAAGTAAATTTTGAAGATATAAACGCGCTTGTTGACGAAAGCAGGAAGAGCGTCGCGTCGGCGAACAAGAAAATCGAGGATATCGATATCGATACGCTGAACGAGGCGATCAAAAACCTGAACGACACCGTCGGGCCTTTAGCGGAATTTTTCAACGTCTTCGGATAAACTGTTTTGGTTTTTGCCGTTGTTTCCCGTATCCACAGGTATATTCAGGGTAAATGTACTGCCTTGGCCGGGTTTGCTTTCGACCTGCAGCGGGACGGCCAGCTTGTCCAGAATTTCCCGGGCTATCGCCAAGCCCAGACCGTTGCCCCGGTCGCTGCGTGAACGGTCGCCCTGGTAAAAGCGGTCGAATGCATATTTCAAATCGGTTTCATCCATGCCGATGCCGGTATCGCGTACCGCTATGGCAACCGTTTTGCCGGAAGCGGCAGCCGATAACTCGACCGTGCCGCCGGCCGGTGTGTATTTACGGGCATTGTCGAGGAAAATAGTCACAACTTCCACCAGCCGATCCTCGTTTGAACGGATTGCCGGCAGATCGGACGGCAATTTAAGGGAAAAGGTCAAACCGGCCTTCTGATATAAAATGAGATTCCGATAATAGATATCCTGCATCAGGTCGCCAATATCGATGCGCTCCATTTCAAAGGATGCCGAACCGGACTGCAAACCGGACAACTCGAGCATGTCGTCAACCAGATGGGAAAGACGGACCGTTTCGGATGCAATCATGGTATAGCAGCGCTGGCAGTCTTCATCTGTTTCAACCAGCCCGTCGCGCAGCGGTTCGATCAAGCTGCGCATCGCCGTCAGGGGTGTGCGCAATTCATGGGATATATTGGCTATATAATCGCGCCGCGTTTGTTCCAGACGCTCACTGGCGGTAATATCACGCAATAACGCGATGGCTCCGCCTTGTGTCCGGTCGCCGGAAGGAATGCGCCGCACCGTGTAGGCGATCAACGTGTCGGCGACAGTCAACTGGCCTTCACCCGGTTTGCCGTTATTCACACATTCGCCTAATGCTTCGATAATCCGCCGATAATGTGGACTTTCCGGACCGCCGGTCAATTCCATGGCCGCGCTGTTCTGATGCAGGATATTGCCGGAAGCGTCAATAGCCATAATGCCTTCACGTAAACCTTCCAGCATTAATCCCATGCTGTTTTTCTCATAATTCAACGATTGAATCGTCTTGTTCAAGCTGGCCGACATTTCATTGAAAGCCGAGGCCAGTTCACCCATTTCGCCGGGAAGCGGCGCGTTAATCCGGGTGTTGATTTGCCCGCCGCTGATCCGGCGGGCGGCATCGGTCAGAATGCCGATCGGTTTGGCCCAATGACTGGCCAGAATATAGCTGGCCAGGATGACTAAAAGAAATAAAGGCCAGATAGCCAAAAAGAAATTTGTTTTAAATCGCGATTGCTCGATCTGCAGATCGCCGGCATCAATGGCGGCTAAGAGCAGCCCGCAACGCTTTTGATCGAGATATATTGGTCTGGCCAACATACGCTGGCTGACGACACGGTCTTGATTGATTTCTGCCAGAATCACAAATTGTTCCTCTGTGATACTGCCTATTTGCTTGCGGATCGTATCGAATTTAATCAGCTTGAATGCATTTTTGCCGGCCGCGGCCAGATTGCCATCCGCATCCAGAAAAATGCAGGAGGTCAGGCTGGTATCCAGTTCAGGATTGAATAAATGATCCAGTTCGACGGCGGTCTTCTCACCACGCGCATATGACAGAGCCAGGACTTCGGCTTGATCCAGACTGCGTTCCAGAATGCTGCGGCTGATGGCGTCAAATGCGTGAATGGCCAGACGGGTGGAAATTGTAAATAAAGCCAGCAGCGCCGCCAAAACGCCGGCAACCAGAATCAGCAGGAAGCGGCGCATAAAATAATGCTTTTTATGCATGACCGACAACCTCGGCTTTATATCCGACTCCGTAAACAGAGCGGATATTGACGCTGGCATGCTCGGGCATCTTTTTCCTGATCCGTTTGATATGCGTATCGACAGCCCGAGAATCGCCGTCAAAATTGAGCCCCCAAATGCTTTCGAGCAATTGGTCGCGGGTGAATACCTGATGCGGACTGCCGGCCAGAAGATAAACAATTTCGACTTCCTTGGGCGACAGCTGGATCGTCTGGCCGTCGACGCGGACAGAATAGCCCCGGATATCGACAGTCGTGTTGCCGATCGTCAGGAGGGCGTCGCCTTGCTGAGCCAGATGGGTTAACCGGCGGAAAATGACCTGGATCCGCGAAACCAATTCACGCGGACTGAAAGGCTTAACCAAATAGTCGTCGGCGCCCAGGGCAAATCCCAATAAACGGTCCATTTCCTCGCCCCGCGCGGTCAATAAGATAATCGGCACCTGGCTTTTGCTGCGGATCTTGGCGCACACGTCCGTACCGCTCATTCCGGGCATCATGATATCGAGAATGATCAAGTCCGGCCTGAAGCGTTCAAAATCGGCCAGCGCATCGTCGCCGCGATAAACCGAACGGATGTCGAAACCGGCATGCAGCAGATAGTAGCGCAGTGATTCATGAACCGCCGGTTCATCGTCACAGATCATGATGAGTTGTTTTGCCATACCAAGGCCTCCCATCCGGATTCCCGTTCAGCATACCATGCAGCCCGGCAAATTGACAAGACAGGCTGCGCGGCATAAACTCAAGAGACATATGCGAAGATATATTGTCAGCCGGAGAAAGTGGTCCGGCGGAGGCTGTTGCAATGTCTGAGATTCCTGATTACCGCAAACTTTTTGATACACAGATTACCGGTTCTTTCCGCAGTCTGCTCAGTATTATGCGTCATTATCCGGCTTCGCTCGCTGCGCTGGCCGGCGTTCTGGCCCGTCAAAAAAGCGCCGAACAGCGACGAAACCGGCTGTGGGCATCGGGAACCCCCGTTCCGCCGCTTCTTATTGTCAGTACAACCGACGCCTGCAACTTGAATTGCGCCGGTTGTTATGCCCATGCGCTGCGGCGCAGCCCTTCCCCCGCGTTACCGGAAGACCGCATTCATATCCTGATGCAGGAAGCAGAAGATCTCGGCGTATCCGTTGTTTTGCTGGCCGGCGGCGAGCCGCTGCTGCAAACGGCCTGGCTGGAAGCTTTGGCCGAACACCCGCTGCTGGCCGGACTTGTTTTCACCAACGGAACACTGATCGACGATGCTTGGCTGGACTGGTTCGACCGGCACCGGCAGATCGTCCCCGTAATCAGTCTGGAAGGCGGCGCGGCAGTCACCGACCGGCGGCGCGGTGCGGGAATTCACGCCGTAATCCTCAAAAAACTGGCTTTATTGAAAAGCCGCCGGATACCGTTCGGCCTTTCGATAACCGTCAGCCGCGCCAATTTGGCGCAAGTCGGCTCCGACAATTGGGTCAGCGAATATGTCGATGCCGGCTGCCGCCTTTTTATCTATGTTGAATATGTTCCAGCTGTTTCCGGAACCGAAGATCTCGTGCTGACGCCATCGGAAAAAGCCGACCTGCTGGTCTGGATAAAGACCATCGAAGCAAAATGCCCGGCCTTCTTCATGATCTTTCCCGGTGATGAAAGTCCTTATGGCGGCTGTCTGGCTTCAGCCCGCGGATTTGTCCACATCAGCACCGCCGGAGATCTCGAACCCTGCCCTTTTGCGCCTTTCTCCGACTGCAATCTGGCCGTATGCAGCCTCGGTGACGGATTACGTTCCAGATTTCTTTCAGCATTACGGGATCAGCACGGGGAATTACAGGAAAGTCGGGGCGGCTGCGCGCTTTGGCAAAACCGCGACTGGGTCGCCGGAATCTTAAAAGACGGACGCGGCAGTTGATGAACCATCGCTGCAAGACCGCAGGTTACGGATTAACACGGTTATTTTGTTTATAATGGCGGCAAGACATTCATTCAGGAGGTAAGACTATGAAATTTAGATGTTCCGTTTGCGGTTATATCCATGAAGGTAACGAACCACCCGCCAATTGTCCCCAATGCAATGCTCCTGCAGCTAAATTCGTCAAGCTTGAAAACGAAGAAAAAGTTTGGGCTACCGAACATGTGATCGGCATCGCTCAGGGTGTCGACGGCCGTGTTATCGAGGGTTTGAAAATGAATTTTACCGGTGAATGCACGGAGGTCGGCATGTATCTTGCCATGTCACGGGCTGCCGACCGCCAGGGATATCCGGAAGTTGCCGAAGCCTACAAGCGTATCGCATATGAAGAAGCCGACCATGCCGCACGCTTTGCCGAAATGCTGGGCGAGGTGGTTTCAGCCGAAACCAAAAACAACCTCGGTCTGCGTGTGGAAGCCGAATACGGAGCGACCGCCGGCAAGAACGAGCTGGCCGCTCTGGCAAAGCAACTGGGTTACGATGCCATTCACGATTCGGTTCACGAAATGGCAAAAGACGAGGCCAGGCATGGCAAAGCGTTTAAAGGCTTGTTGGAGCGTTATTTCCGCTGAACAGCAAACCGGCTCGGCCAAGAAAGATCCGCCCGGATAACAAACAAGGGGCTGTCTCGGACAGCCCCTTTAAATTTATTCAGATGAAAATCAAGCGATCATAACCTTCCGCGGGCATTGTCCGATCAATAACCGGACCGGCCGCCGCGGGTTTTCCAGCTGACCCAGAGCGGGCCGGCCAGGCAAATCGTCGAATAAGAACCGCTGATCAAACCGATCATCATCGGCAGAGCAAATTCCTGGATGCTCTCGATGCCGTTGATCACGGCAAAAACATAAGCGATAGCCACGGCGCCGAAGGTGCACAGGCTGGTGTTGATCGACCGGGTCAGCGACTGATTGATCGACAAATCGACCAAATCCGGCAACGTCATGCTGCCTTTGTAAATCCGCTCGTTTTCACGTATCCGGTCGTAAATAACGATCGTATCGTTGATCGAGAAACCGAGGATCGACAAAACGACGGCGATCAACGATTCATTAAGCGGAATGCGCAGGACGACAAAGACAAAGAAAACCAGCGTTACGTCATGGTACAAGGCAATCAGCGCCATAACGCCGGCCGAAGGACCGGACATGCTGCGGAAGCTGAACCAGACATAGGCGATAATCAGAACCGAAGCTACCAGCATGGCCCAGATGCCGTTAATCAACATCTCGCGGCCGATAAACGGATCGACCTGATCGGATGATTGCAGCGTAAAACCGGCTTCGGGGAAAGCAGCCGTCAGAGCTTCTTCCATTTTGGTCTGGTCGTCAATCGGCAGAGTCTCGTCGCCGGCGACATTGATCACCATGCTCTTGCTCTCGTCCCCTTCGGCCAGGCTGGTGGTCTCCTGGCAGGACACCGTGCGGTTTATTGTGGTGGCAATGATATTCTCGGCCTTTTCCAGGTCGACGGTACCGGTATACTTGTAATTTAAGATGCTGCCGCCCTTAAATTGGATATCCAGTTTGATTCCGGCAAAAATGGCTGTAAAAACGCCGATCATCAGCAAGGTGATGGACAGAGCGTAGAACCAGCGGCGATGTTTATAAAAACTATACACTTTCCTTGCTCCTCCTTTTGCCATAAAGCCAGGGATTCTGCAGCAGCTTGTATTGGCTGAGCGAACCGATCATCAAACGCGACGCCGTAACGCCGGTCAAACCGTTCAAGATAACGCCGACTAAGAGCGAGTAGCCGAACGACAGCATGGAGCCCGATCCGAAGACCATCAGGACAATGGCGGCGATAGCCACCGTCACGTTGCCGTCCATAACCGATGAGAAAGCCCGGGTAAATCCGTTGCTCAAGGCCGTCTGCAATGAACAGCCGGTTCTGAGTTCCTCTTTGATCCGTTCGGATATGATGACGTTGGCGTCGACGCCCATGCCGATCGACAGGATAACGCCGGCGATGCCTTGCAGGGTTAGCGTTTGCTGCGGAATCGATATAGCCAGCAGGATGCCGACGACCTGCGCCAGCAGAGCAAAGCAGGCTACAAAACCCGGCAGGCGGTAATAGAGCAGCATGAAAAGGCAGATGGCCGCAAAAGCGATCAAGCCGGCTAAAAACATGATGTTCAGCGCGTTGCTGCCCATTTGCGAAGTAATCGACTGCCTGCTGATATCTTCGAGCGCAAACGGCAAAGCGCCGGCATTGATTTTCTCAGCCAGAGCAACGGCCTCCTTGATGTCGGACATGCCGTCGATATAGGCTTTGCCGCCGGTAATCTGTGTCTTAACGACCGGCGAGGACAGCGTTGTGTCGTCCATCTTGATCGCGATGACCTGACCGATCAGTTTGCCGGTCGCTTCGGAAAATTTTGCCGTGCCGGTATCATTCAGCTCGAGCTCGACAACCGGTTCGTTGGTTTCTTGATTGACGGCGGCATAACTCTTGGCGATATCGGTGCCTTCCAGCACGATATTGCCGTCAGGATCGACAAAGGTCAGTTTCGCCATGTCGCCCAGTTCTTTAACGGCTTTCTCCGGATCGAAATCCTTCTCATCCGATTTCCAGGGGAAACGGACCAGTATCCGGCCTTTGTCTTTGTTTACCGTTATTTCGCGATCCAGGATCTGCAGGTTGTCCATACGCAGTTCAATAATGCTGCGCGCCGAATCCAAATCCGACTCGGACGGAACACCTTCATAATCCTTGGGCGCAAAGACGGCTTCGACGCCGCCGCTGATATCGATGCCAAAGCGGATCTCACTGACGCCATGCAGCCTGTACAAATCCGTCTGACCCAAAACAGGTATACTGGCGCCCGTATAACAGAGCAGCA
>CAYRWC010000086.1:0-9799 GCA_964427795.1 uncultured Oscillospiraceae bacterium
ATTCATTCCACAGCTTTAGAATATCTGACATATCCTTATATGGATGTTTTTTTCGGCCCGGCCGCAACGGCTTACAAGCAAATGCACTTAACTCAGGCTCTGTTGTTTTTGCCTTATGGCTGTATGATCGATGAGTTTCAACATCGGATTTATGACGAGCCCCAATTGACGGCTGCCGGCAGAAATCAGATCTGGCTTGAGCTGGAGAAGAAATACCAGCCGGATCTGGATTACGGCCAGGCGCCGTTTTTTTCTGAAGGCCGTGCCTGGCAGAAAAAAGAACATGTGTATATGTCGCCTTTTTATTACATTGATTATGTGCTGGCGCAGCTGGTTGCCCTTGACCTCTGGCAAACAGCCCGCAGCGACGCCCTGACGGCCTGGACCCGATATGATTCTTTTTGCAGGTTGGGCGGCGCGGATACTTTTCTGCATCTATTGCAGAAGGCCGGATTGCCGTCGCCGTTCGACACCGGGACGATCAAGCGGCTGGCTTACGCCGTTTGTGATGAATTATCTTTATAATAAAAGGAGTCGCTTGATTTGCTGAATTTGCCGGATCCGTTTATCGCTGAGATGAAATCTCTGTTTACTGCCTATGACCGTCTTGCCGAATGGTCTTCGTTTCTGTCTGCTTTTCAGGAACCGCCTGTTTTCGGTATACGATCCAACACGTTGAAAATTGCCGGTCCGGATCTGCAGCATTATCTGATCCGCGAAACCGGATTGCCGGAAAGCGAGTTTAAACCGGTTCCCTGGGCGGAGGGCGGTTTTTATTATCCGGAAAATTTACAGCCGGGCAAATTGGCGGCGTATGCCGCCGGCCTTTACTATATTCAGGAACCGAGTGCGATGCTTCCCGCGCAGATATTGGATGTGTCTCCAGGCCAGCGCGTTCTCGACCTGTGCGCGGCGCCGGGCGGCAAAGCTACGCGAATTGCTGCCGATTTGAAGGGCAGCGGTTTATTATGGGCTAATGAAATTTCTGCCGAACGGGCTCGCGCTTTGCTGCGCAATCTCGAATTGTCCGGCTGTTCCAGGGCGGTCATAACTCAGGAAACGCCGGAACGGCTGGCAGCGGTTTTACCGGAATATTTTGACCGGATTCTGGTTGACGCGCCTTGTTCGGGATCCGGCATGTTCCGCCGCGATCCGGCGGCTGTAAAAAGCTGGCTGGCATATGGCAGCGAACCTTGCGCCGAATTGCAGCGGAGTATTCTGGAAGCAGCCTGGGCCATGCTGGCGCCGGGCGGCCGTCTGGTCTATTCGACATGTACTTTTTCCATTGCGGAAAACGAAGCGATGATCGCCGGATTTTACACCGGCCATGCCGATTGCCGGATCTTGCCGGTCGGTTCCAGACCGGGTGTTGCGGAAGGGCTGCCCTTAACGCCGGAAACAAGAAAAACAGCAAGAATCTGGCCGCACTTGGCTTGCGGCGAAGGCCATTTCTGCGCTTTGCTGGAAAAAGAAGGTAAAACCGGCGCCGCATGCGCTTGGACGCCTTTTATACCGAAGGTAGGACCCGAAGAAGCCTGGGACGCGTTTATCCGTTTCTGTCGGCAGAACTTATCGGATAGCGGTATGAAAAAAATCGAGGCCTGGCTGTCGGCAGGGCATCGCCGCCTGGAACAGCAGCATTTGCATATCCTGCCGGATTGCCCTGCCGGTTTATCCGGCCTGAAACGCGTTAAAACCGGCCTTTTTCTTGGACAAGTCAAGGAACTGCGGCGCGGCGGTTATGTTTTCGAGCCTTCAGAAGCGTTTATCCTCAGTTTATCAGCTGATGATTTGCAAAGGGTTGTTGCCGGAGGCGGCACGAGCGATCTGCTCCGGCGTTATCTGCGCGGTGAAACGCTGGAACCGCCTTATCCGGGGATTGATGCAGATGAAGCTGCGGCCTGGCCTGCCGGAGGATATGCCGCTGTCGCCGTCGCCGGCGAAGGATGCCGCTGGCCGCTGGGATGGGCACGATCCATTGCACCGCCAATGTTAAAAAATATATATCCGCAAGGGTGGAGACGATCATCATGAACAATGAGGATTTTAGAGAAAGCGGCTGCAGACCTTTAAACAAGCCGCAAAATATCGTGTTGGCCAGCGCCAATCCGGATAAGGCAAAAGAATTTCAAAATATGCTTCCCGAGACTCTGTATCGGGTAGTCCCCATGCATGAAGCGGGATTTTACGACATCATTGAAGAAAACGGCGCCAGTTATCAGGAAAACGCGCTAATTAAAGCCAGAGCGGTATTCTGCCGGCTGGGCGGCTGGGTTCTGGCCGACGATTCCGGCTTGTCGATCGATGTTCTGGACGGCGCGCCCGGTTTGTATTCCGCTCGCTTTGCGGGCGAAGGCGCCGACTATCCGGAAAAAATATCCTGTCTGTACCGTTATCTGCAGCCATGGCCTCAGAATGAATGGCAGGCATCCTTTGTCTGCGCGCTGGCTCTGATCAGGCCGGACGGCAGGGAAGTAACAGTTGTTCGGAAGTGCCGGGGCATGATCGCGCCTGAACCCCGCGGCAGCAACGGCTTTGGGTATGATCCGATTTTCCTGCTGCCGGACCGGGGTAAAACGATGGCCGAATTGCCGGAAGATGAGAAAAATAAAATCAGTCATCGCGGTTTGGCTTTGCGTGCTTTAGCCGGCTTGCTGCTTGACCGGGAATAAACCACGTGGTATAGTATCCTTCACGGACGATTGTTTTTTCGAGGCGGACTAAACACCGCCAAACCATCGAACGCAGCAGCGCAATGAATAAAGGCGCTGCTGAATTTGAATGTAACAGAAGGAGTCGGATCTAATGGACAGTGAATTTTATCTTGTCAAATCAGATATGCTGCCGGAAGTATTCCTGAAAGTCATGGCTGTCAAACGGCTCCTGAACTCCGGTAAAGCCGAATCGGTCAACGAAGCGGTGCAGAAAGTCGGATTAAGCCGCAGCGCCTATTATAAATATAAAGACGCCGTCCTGCCGTTTTATGAAACGTCGCGCGGCCGGCTGGTTACATTGATTTTTGCCGTCGAGAATTTTCCCGGCATCCTGTCCGGGATTATCAACTGCATGGCTCGGGTAAAAGCTAATATATTGACCATCAATCAGAATATTCCCATCAACGGCCTGGCCGATGTTTCCATTTCAGTGGAGACCGATCGCATGACCGTGGATCTGGAAAATTTACTGGATGAGTTGAGCAAGATACCCGGCGTACGGTCTTACCGCATTTTAGCGCGTGATTGAACCTGACGGCGGTTTGCGGTTATAAACACTGATATGACGAGTTGTTGCGAGGAGGAGCTTTATGATAGAGATAGCAATATTGGGATATGGTGTAGTCGGGTCGGGCGTGGCCGAAGTATGCCGCATAAATCAGGATATGATCCGGAAAAGAGCCGGCGAACAGATCCATATCAAGAAAATTCTGGACATTCGCGATTTTCCGGGCGACCCTTATGCCGACCGGATCACGCATAACCAAGATGACATTTTTTTGGATCCGCAAATATCGGTGGTTGTGGAAACCATCGGCGGAGCGGGCATGGCATACCAGCTGAGCTGCCGCGCGCTGGAAGCGGGTAAACATGTCGTGACGTCAAACAAAGAACTGGTGGCAACCTATGGGCCGGAACTGATGAAACTGGCTCAAGAAAAGGGCGTCAGCTATATGTTTGAAGCCAGCGTCGGCGGCGGCATACCGATCATCCGCCCTTTACACAAATGTCTGTCGGCCAATGTCGTGGAAACGATAATCGGCATTCTGAACGGCACGACCAATTACATCCTGACACGCATGGATGAGGACGGCATTGATTTTGCCAAAGCGCTCCTCGAAGCTCAGGCTCAGGGCTATGCCGAACAGAATCCGACCGCCGATATCGAAGGTATAGACGCATGCCGTAAAATTGCTATTTTAAGCAGTATTACTTTAGGTGAATATATTGACTGCCGCTTGATCTACACCGAAGGCATATCCACCATCACAGCCGTCGATTTTGTCTATGCCAAGAATCTGCAGAGCAAAATAAAATTGATCGGGCGTTTCCGCAGACATGAAAATGGCACAGCCGATTTGATTGTCGCGCCCATGCTGATAAAACGCGACCATCCGGTCGCCGTGGCCGATGGCGTCTTCAATGCCATCATGGTGGAAGGCAACGCTCTGGGCGAAGCCATGTTTTATGGCCGCGGCGCCGGTAAACTTCCGACGGCCAGCGCCGTAGTCGCCGATGTAATCGAATGTGCCATGCATATCAATCGAGTCCCCCATTTGATACCCTGGACCCGCTCCGAACGGCAGATTGTCCTGCCGCACGGCGATTGTCCGGTCAAAGCCCTGATCCGGTTCAAAGCGGATCTGCCGGCGGAACAGATTGATTCGGCTTTTAACGCATATGGCCTGCAAAAGGCGGAGGCTGCCAATAATAGTGAACAAGCCTGGCTGGTCGGCCTGGACGGAACTTTAACTGAAGATATGCTGGCCGCGCGGCTCGGTACATTTGGCGAGCAGGTTATCGGCCGGTTAAGAATTCTTTAAGAAAACAGCGGCTGATGAGCAAATAACCCATACACGATCATTCTTTTCCATGATATAATATTCAGGCAACACCTTCGTCTGTGTTTTTCAGGTTTACGTGTCTATCGGCAGTGAAGGAGACCGCTTGATGATGCAACAGGAAACCCCGGCAAATGAAAAAGATAACCGGCTGTATGGCACCTGTTACCAATCTTTGTTCAGGCAGTCGCCAATAGCCGGCCTGGTTGTCGATGCCGACGGCCAGATTCTCGAATATAATGATGAAGCCTGCCGTCTGCTGGCTTTGAATGAACAACCGGTAAACCGGCAAACCGGATCCTGGACAGCCGGTTCGCTGCCTGTGCAGGATTTTGTCGACCGCGAAGATCTCAGCGCCATGATGGAGTTTCTAGCCGCCACATTTCGGGACAACCGGCAGCAGCCGCTGGACATTCGTTTGCGCCGCTGCGATCAGACCGGCTTTTTAGCCCGCCTGAGCGGTGTTAAGCTCGATAACCTGAATAATCTGGCGCAGATTACGATATTTGATGTCGACCATGATCAGAGCAGCGGAGAGGCGATCAATTTACTGGCTTATTATGACCAGCTGACCGGCCTGCCGAACCGCAATCTTCTCTTTGACCGCCTGCACTGGGCGATTCGCGATGCCCGCCGGCAGCAGGAGCGTCTGGCGGTCCTTTATGTCGATCTGGATCATTTCAAACAGATCAACGACACCTTGGGGCATATGGCCGGCGATCAGATGCTGCAGAAAATAACGGCACAGATGAAAGCCTGTCTGCGCGACGCCGATACGCTGGCCAGAATGGGCGGCGACGAGTTCGCCATCCTGATGCAGCATTTGGTTGACAGCCAGGCTGCTGCGGCCGTCGCCGCGAGGCTTTTGGAAGTCATCAGCCAGCCTGTCGAAATCATGGGCCTTGAGCAGACCGTCAGCGCCAGCGTCGGCATTTGCTTGTTCCCAGATGACGGCGATAGTACGGAAGTATTGATGAAACACGCGGATATCGCCATGTACCGTTCAAAAACCAACGGCCGGAATATGGTGTCTTTTTTTAACGAAGACATGCGCAAGGCTGTTGATCATCGCGCAGATCTGGAACGCCGGCTGCGCCAGGCTCAGCACGAAAACCGGCTGATCCTTTATTATCAGCCGATCATTCAAAGCAGGACCAGCCGTATCCTGGCCTTGGAGGCTTTGCTGCGTTGGGACTCCGGTGTGGACGGCCTCCTGAACGCCGAGCAGTTTTTACCTGTCGCGGAAGAAATAGGCCTGGGCAAGGTTTTCAGCAACTGGGCGCTGCAGCAGGCTTGCCGCCAGATGCGCGAATGGCTGGACAGCGGGGCGATCCCAGCCGGAAATCCATGTAAAATATCGGTTAATTTCAGCACAGAGCAACTTAATCAGCCGGCATTGGCCGATCAGGTCAAGCAGGTTTTAAATCAATATCAATTATCGGTTTCGAGATTGATTGTTGAAGTCCGCGAAACCACGCTCAGGCAAGAAAAACCGTTGATTGTCGAGAATCTGGCCAAGCTGCAGGAAATGCATATCCAACTGATTCTTGATGATTTTTGCCAGGGATTCTGTACCGTCATGAAAATCAGCCGCTTGTCCTTTTCACATCTCAAAATCAATCAGTTGTTCACGACCATGTTATTGGAAAATCGGCGCGGCGAAGCGCTGCTTGACTCGCTGATCAATCTGGGCCATATTCTTGGCTTGCATATTATTGCCGAGGGTGTTGAAACCGAAATGGATAGGGAATGGCTGGACCATCATGGCTGCGACGCTTTGCAGGGGTATTTGTTTTGCCGCCCGATACCGGCGAGGGATATGGATCTCCTGCTTAAAATTTGCATGAAAGATTAGAAAATTCGCAAAGATTAGAAAATTCGCAAAGACTAGAAAATTCGCAAAGATTATAAAATGATGCCCTTCCGTGTCTCGTCGAAGAACGGAGGGGCATCTTTTGCTGCTTGTGCGTTGGCAACGGATAATCGACCAAGCTTTCTAACCGCCTGCTGCTGCAGGGATGAGAGAAGATGTGATTAATATCTGTTGTCGAACCCGCCTTGCTGACGTCTGGCATTCTTGCGAGCTTTACGGCATTCAGGGCAGCGAACGGGCTCGTTCTCAAACCCTTTTTCCTTGTAAAAAGCTTGCTCTCCTTCTGTGAAAGCAAACTCGGCTCCGCAATCCTTGCAAACAATCATTTTGTCCGGCATGGTGCATACCTCCTGAAATTTATCGGATAAGGAATGAATGACAGTGGCTTTCCATGACTTCCCAGGAGGTTTTAACCTTCTATTCAGTTGGGACGCAGTCTGTAAACAAGCTTAATCCGTTGTGTAAATAATATCATAAATGCTATAATGATACAAGTATGTTATAAAGAATCTCTTGGATTTATTGCATATGAACAAATTGAACCATGATGAGGAGTATGCCTATGAAATTGAGTGACTGTGTCCGAATATTGAATGCGCGGGTCGAGGTGACGGCCGCGGATATGGATATGGATATACAGGTGGCGTGCGGCGCCGATTTGATGAGTGATGTTATGGCCTTTGCCTGTACCAGCAATGAAATGATGCTGACCGGTCTGGTTAATCCGCAAACCATCCGGACGGCTGAGATGATGGATGTCAAGGTTGTCGTTTTCGTCCGCGGCAAACAACCAGGCGAGCAGATGCTCGATCTGGCCCGGGAAAAGAATATTTGCATTTTGTCGACGCCGTATACAATGTTCACAGCTTGCGGACTCCTGTATCAGTCGGGTGTCAAAGGGAAGGGGGGCTGACCTCTGGAGCCTGTCAAGCTGTCATTCCTGATTCGGGGATCTGATTTTATCAACGCCGGAGAAGCCTCAAGCGGCACCAAGAAAGCTCTGACCCGCCTTGGTGTCGGTCCATCTGTTGTCAAGAGAGCGGCGATCGCCATGTATGAAGCCGAATTGAACGCCGTTATACATGCCGGCGGCGGCATTGCCGATGTCGAAATTTATCCGGATCATGTTTTGATCCGGATTACCGATCATGGCCCCGGTATACCGGATGTTGATCTGGCTATGCAGGAGGGTTGGTCGACCGCACCGGATATCGCCCGTGAAATGGGTTTCGGAGCCGGCATGGGTCTGCCCAATATCAAGAAGAATTCCGATGATATGGAAATAGAAACACAAATTGGCCATGGAACGACGGTAACGATTATCATCAACTTTACCTGATCGATTTTTATTGGCCGGAGGTTCATCATGCCCAAACTACATTCTGTTAAGCTCAACCGTGATTTATGTGTCGGCTGCACCAACTGCATCAAGAAATGTCCGACAGAGGCCATTCGTGTCCGCAACGGCAAAGCCCAGATATCGGAAAGCCGCTGCATCGATTGCGGCGAATGCATCCGAGCCTGCCCGCATCATGCGAAAAGCGCCAGTATGGATCCTTTCAGCCGGCTGCAGGATTATCCTTATACGATCGCTCTGGCTGCGCCGTCGCTGTACGCCCAGTTCGGCGCTCCGGCAACACGGATTATGGTTTTGGCAGCCTTGCGCAATGTCGGATTCCAGGATGTTTATGAAGTGGCGATCGGCGCCGAAATTATCACGCGCAAGACGGCCGCCTATCTGGAAGAAGCGCGCCGCAACAAGATCAGACCGTTGATTTCGTCGGCCTGCCCGGCCGTTGTCCGTCTGATTCAGATGAAATATCCCGGCCTGATCGACAATCTTGTTCCGTTCGACTCGCCTATGGAAGTCACGGCTCGTTTGGCCCGGCAGGAAACCATGGCGAAAACCGGGCTGAAAGCTGAAGAAATCGGCATCTTTTTCATCAGTCCCTGTCCGGCAAAAAGATCGGCGGTCGTTAATCCGATCGGCCGTTCAGGCAGCGATGTAAACGGCGTAATCGCCATATCCGACGCCTACCCGCAAATTCTGGCCAAGCTGGAGAAACTGGATCCCGCTGCGTTGAAGGATTTTGAAGAGCGCGTGCTGGCCGGTTCGGCCGGCATCCGCTGGGCTTATGCCGGCGGCGAGGCCATTGCGTTGAATACCAGCCGCTATCTGGCTGTGGACGGGATTCATAATGTCATAGCCATCCTGGAAGAAATTGAAAATGAACGGCTGCGGGATATCGACTTCATAGAAGCCAATTCCTGTACGGGCGGCTGTATCGGCGGACCTTTAACCGTTGCCAACCGCTTTTCTGCCAAATCACGCCAGCGCGGTTATATCGCTGCAGCAGGACCGGCCGCCGCAATCAGCGCTATAAGCACGGCGCCAAAAACGTTGCCGGTCGAACCTTGGCCGGAACCGCTGCTGCCTAATAACGCGCTCAAACTGGATCAGAACATTATGGTGGCACTGCAGAAGTATGAACAGATGAAAAAGATCGCCGTCAATCTGCCGGGCCTAGACTGCGGAGCCTGCGGCGCTCCGGATTGCGAAGCCCTGGCTGAAGATATCGTGCGCGGCGAAGCGACGGAAACCGACTGCATTTTTAAGCTCAAGGAACGTATTCGCAGCGTGGCCGCCCAGATGAGCGAACTGGAAGAAGAAATGACGCGGCATGTGAAAAAAGGCGAAACCGAAGGAGAATTGGATAATCATGATCACCGTGCCTGATTTGCTCAATCATTATCCCTGCCGGCTTCTGGCCGGCGTTCCGGACACAGAGCGGGCCGTTTCAGGCGGCTATGCCTGCGACATGCTCAGCTGGGTCATGTCACGCTTGGATACCGGCGATGTCTGGCTGACCATATTGAACAGCATCAATGTCATAGCGGTGGCGTCCCTGGCTGACTGTGCCTGTGTTTTATTGACCGAAGGTGTCGTTATGGACCGGGAGATCCTCGACAAAGCAAATGAAAAAAATCTGGTGATTCTGGGAACGGATTTGCCGACCTATGAAGCAGCCGTGTCTTTGAATCAGATTCTGCAAACCGATTTATGATTGTCCGCTGCGATTTGCATATTCATTCGGATCTTTCACCTTGCGCCGAACCGGACATGACCCCCGGCAATATTGTCGGCATGGCCAAGATCAAGGGCTTGCAGGTTATTGCCGTAACCGATCATCAGAGCTGCGGCAATTGCCGACCGGCGATGGTTATCTCGGAGGCGATAGGCGGACCGCTGGTGATTCCCGGTCTGGAAATCGAATCAGCCGAAGAAATTCATCTGCTCTGCCTTTTTCCGGATCTCGACGCTGCCGGCCGCATAGAAAAAATGATACGCGGATCGATGCCCAAACGTGCCA
>CAYRWC010000087.1:0-1798 GCA_964427795.1 uncultured Oscillospiraceae bacterium
CAACGACGCGACCACCGACCGCTTCATTTACACGAAGCCGACCGGGCGGATCCTGGTCAGCTTCGCCAATTCGGGCCAGCTCAATGATATCCTCGCGCGCTGGGGCTTCCCGGGGCAATATTGGGATGACATCTCCGTTCTGCCGCAACTCGTCCGCCAGCGCGAGCAGATCCGCCTGCAGGGCTACTGTACCCTTCTCGAAAGCAATGATCTGACGGCGCTCGCCGTGCCGGTCAAGGTTGAGCGGCATAATTTCCTCGGCGCTCTGGGCACCGCCAAAGTCATCACCGGCAACTATCACCAGCAGCTGGCATTTCTGGTCGAAAATCTGCAGCAATGCGCGGCAAAAATCGCCGCGGTGATGAGTTAAGAATTCGCTCATAGTGAATGACAGGTTGCTTCCGGCTTCCTATACTGAAGGCAAACCAAAGGAGGAAGCTTTATGGAATCAACGATTGCTTATGATCATGCCCTGGCTCTCCAGTTGAAGAAAAAAGCCTATGAAATGGGCGTCGACCTCGTCGGATTTGCCAACATCGAGCGCTTCGAAAATGCGCCGCTCAAGATGAGCCCGCAAGGCATCCTGCCGACAGCCAGAACCGTCGTCGTCTGCGCGATCCACCATCCTGACGCCACCATTGAACTTGACGGTGAAGAAAGCGCCCATATCACCGACAGTTATGGCGTCCAGATTGCCATGAACGACAAGCTTGACCATATTTCCTTCTCGCTGGCCTGTTTACTGGAAGAATGCGGTTACCGCGCCGTACCGATCGTTTCCAGTAATATCTGGCGCTATAAAGCGTATAAGGACCTTGGGGCGGTTTTTGCCCCGGATATTTCCCACATCTACGCCGCCGTCGCTGCTGGTCTTTCTGAGCTGGGCTGGAACGGCCTTTCCCTGACCCCGGAATACGGTCCGCGCAACCGCTTTGTCAGCGTGATCACCGATGCTGTTATCGAACCGACACCCCTGTACAAAGGCGACAAGCTATGCGACATGTGCGGCGCCTGCATCAAGCACTGCCCGACGCAGGCGTTCACCAAAGAAGTCAACGGCGTCAACAATGTCCGGATCGAAGACAAGGACAACAAGTTTGCTAACAAGAACCTGTGGCGCTGCGCCTGGGCTGAGCATTTCGCCCTCGACCTGGATAAAGGCGTGCCGGATGTCGTCACCGAGCAGGTCATTCTCGACACTGTCAAGCGGGATGGTCGCCGCAGCGGCACGCTCGGTACCTGTCTCAAAGTCTGCGTACCCAAAGACATGCGAACGGAAAAGCCGCAATACACCAGCTTTACGACCCGCAAGAACCAATTCCTGCCGACTGGTTTGCCAGTGCCGCGCAAATTCCTCGACCAGGCTGTTTTGACTGCGTCTGAATATGCCGGCGACCGCCTGATGATTCTCAAAGCGGACACGCTGAGGGCAAGAGGCATCGATCTCGCAGAGATGATGCCGGACGCCAGGGCAGCCATCATCGTCTCGATGACCTACCGGATCGATGGCTGCGCCGGTCTGGCCGAAGCTGATCGCCGCGATCTGGAAGAACACTACCGCAATGAAGGCCAGCGGGCCATGGTCTTCGCCACTCTGGACATCGCCCGGATCTTCGACACGCTGGGCATCGCCGCAATCTCCCAGTCCAACAAGATGAACCGGCAGATCCGCGATCATGCGCTCCTGGGCCAAATGCCAGAAAACACCGCCTACTGCTGCTCCACGGTCATCGTCAACTGCGATCTGCCGGAGATGGATGTCGCTCTGCACGGCAATCCCACCCGGCCGCTGCACAGC
>CAYRWC010000087.1:1808-9793 GCA_964427795.1 uncultured Oscillospiraceae bacterium
ATGCCGGTGGCGACCTTCGCCGCGGCGGTGACCGCCGGCGATGTCAAGGCGCTGGCTGCCCGCCTGGGCGCCAACCTCAGCGGCGTGGCCGATGCCCCGCGCCTGAATGCGGTCGTCGACCAGCTGGAAAACCTGGTCAAGGACGAAATCCTCTTTGATGCTATCGACAAAAATGATTTGTTTTATCCTTATAAACCTGAGATTACGCAGCGCAAACGCCAGCTCTACCGCACCGGCGATTACCTGCCGCAGGGTAAGAGCGTGATCCTTCTTGGCATCTGCTATCCGGAAGCCGCTCTGGAACGGGCCGGCAAACCGCCGGCGGATGCTGTCGGACCTTATGTTTTCGTCCAGTATCAGGCGCAGCGCGAACTGTCCCTGCTGGCGATCAAGGTAGTCAAAGCTTTGCAGGAAAGCGGCTATTCGGCGGTCTTCAGCCATGACCTGAGCCATATGGGCACCGAAGTCGGCAGCCCGCGCGGCTTGCACAGCGCGCCGATCAACAATACGATCGAAGCTGTCAGCGCCGGTATCGGCCAATTGACTTGGAACCGCAATGTCTATACGCCGGAATACGGTATTCACCAGCGCTTCGTGGCGATCGTCACCGACATGCCGCTGGCAGCCGATGCGGTCCAGCCAGCCCTGGTCGGCAAGACCTGCGCCGCGTGCCAGAAGTGTCTGAAAGCTTGTCCGGTGCAGGCGATCGACGCGCAGCCGTCAGGTCTTGACATCGGCGGTGTCGTTCATGACTATCTGCCGCTCGATACCAACCGCTGCCGCTGGGCTTCGCGTTATGCCCTGACCAACCGTGACGGCTTCGCCGCCAACGGCTCGGTCCTTGATCTGCTGCCGCCTGCCGAAATCACAGCCGATGTTCTTGACGAAGCGCTCCGGCAACGCGATCCGATCAACAAATTCCGCCCGACGATCGTTCAGAGCTGCGTCGCAGTTTGCCCGCTGCAGCCAGGACAAGACAAATAAGGTATACACACAGCCCTAATCACGACAAGGGGCTGTCTCTCAACAGTATTTAACTGTTTTGAGACAGCCCCTTTTTTTTATTACCGAGTGCCCGATGACCGCGTTAGTTTTTCATTTTCATCCGGAAAATCCAGATAGCCGCCAGGAAAATGACGGCGGCATATCCGACAACCCATAGCAGATGCGGCAAAATCGATGTCAGGTCGCCGGCCAGCGCAGCGCGCGTCGCCTCAAGGGCATGCGCGAAAGGCAGCATGTACCCGATCGTCTTAAACGCGCCGCCGATTAAATCAAGGTCGAACCACATGCCGCTGGTAAAAGCCACAACCTGGATCAGGATCGATACGATGCCCCCGACCTGTTTATCATTCAAGACACTGCCCAGCAGCAAGCCTAATGCGATAAAAAGCAAAGCCACCGGAATCAGCGCCAGAAGCGCTGTCAGAATGTTGGCGTTGATCGGCAATCCGAGAAAAAAGGCCGTGATGAAGCAAACGGCGCTTTGTAGAAGAGCAATGGGCAGCAGAGGCAGCGAATAGCCGATAATGTAGTCGGAAGAAGTCAGTGGCGAGGCAAAGAGCCGCGTTAAGAATGAACTGCTTCGATCCTTGGCAATCAGCATGCCGGAAAACATGGATATGAAAGAAAAACTGAACATAGCGATGCCGGGAGCAAAAAGCTTCAGACTAAAAATGTCCATTTGGATGTTGTTCTGCATCGACGATATGATCAACAAAAGAAACAACGGCAGCCCGATGCCGAAAATCAGGCTGAAAGGATCCCGCAGCAATTCTTTGCGGTTGCGGGAGATAAATGCTGCCAATCTCATGCTTCAGCCTCCGTTTCAGTCAGCTTCAGAAATGCGTCTTCAAAAGATGCCGTTTCTGTTTGCTGCTTTAGTTGTTCCGCCGTACCCAGCGCTATCAGTCTGCCTTGGTGCATGATGCCGATCCGGTCCGATAACGCTTCAGCTTCTTCCAGATAATGTGTGGTCAGGATAATCGTTTTCTTCCCTTTGAGTTGCGTCAACGACTTCCATAATTCGCGCCGGGCCCGGACATCCAAGCCCAGGGTCGGTTCATCGAGAAAAATAATCTCCGGATCGGATATCAACGCCATGGCGATGCTCAAGCGGCGCTGCAGACCTCCGGACAGCGTCTTGGCTTTATCCTTGGCCCGATCGTCCAGATCGAAAGACTGCATGACTGCCGCCGCTTTTACCCGGGCTTCCTGCTTATTGCTGCCATAGATGCCGGCGATCAATTCCAGGTTCTCTTTAACGGTCAGATTCGGGGCAATCGCCGTTTCCTGCGGCGACACATTCAGTTTTTGTTTAACGGCTTCCGGATTTTGGACAATACTGTCTCCCAGCAGAACGGCGTCGCCGCCTGTCGGCGCCGACAGACAGCAAAGCATCCTGATGGTCGTTGTTTTGCCGGCGCCGTTTTGACCGAGTAAAGCAAAAAACTCGCCTTTCTCGATTTTCAGATTAAGAGCGTCCACGGCTGTCCGTTCTTTAAATTTCTTCGTCAGATCGGTAATTTCAATGGCTGTCATTCCGCTGCTTCCTCCGGTTTTTCCTGCGCGTTTTGTATTATTTGAGCAAATTGCTTATACAAATCATTATTTACAATCGCAATACCCTGTGTTATATCCGCCAATAGAAGCAAGGTGTCACCCGGTTTGATCTTGAAGAGATCACGCGCTCCCTTGGGTATCACAATTTGCCCCTTTTCACCGACTTTAACGGTCGCTATGAATTTTCCTTCCGGAATTTTACTCTTGTCATCCGGCATATCGTCATCCCTCCATCGTGTCAGATCGGAACGTTTTGTTCCGATTCGTATTACTTTTCTTACTTTTCCTACTTTTCCGACAAATCATACCGCAGATGGAAAACAAATGCAAGATATAGTCATCGAACAGCCTGCGCGTTGATCGAAAAGGCCGTGCCGCCCCTTCTTCTATTGACATTGTTGTCGTTATGATATCTAATTATATTTGAAATTAGATCGAAGGAGAAATTTTATGATTAAGCAGCATAATTACCCTTTATATGAAGTAACGCCTTTTTCCAGCATAAAAGAAATGCTCGCCATCGCCGTGCAAGAAGCAGGGTCTTCTGTTGCTTTTAAATATAAAAACGACCGCAATGAAGTGACTGACGTCACTTACCGCGAGTTTCAAGCCGATACGATCGGTTTGGGCAGCGCTTTGACGGCCCTCGGGCTGGACCGGCTCCACGTCGCCTGCATCGGCGATAACAGCTATCCGTGGGTTACGGTCTATTTGACCATGCTCTGCGGTCCCGGCGTGTTTGTGCCGATCGACAAGGAACTGCCGGCGGCCGATATCATGCATGTTATCAGCCATAGCGACAGCGAGGTCCTGTTTTATGCCGGAGCATATGAAAAGATGATCGGCGAACACCTCGGTCAATTATCGCGGATTAAGGTTTTTATTGGATTCGACCGGGACGACGACAGTGAGGACGGCCGGTTCCTGTCCTATCGGAAGCTGTTGAATCGGGGCCATGAAGCCGTTAAAGCCGGCACAGCGCCGGCCGTCGAGCAAAGATCCGATCCCGGCGCTCTGAGTTTGCTGGTTTATACGTCCGGCACGACGGGAATCGCCAAAGGCGTGATGTTGTCTGAACACAATCTGGTTTCCTGTGTTTATTATGGCCTGCAGATTTCGACCGTCTATGATGTCTGTTTGTCCGTTCTTCCCTATCATCATACATATGAAGCCGTCTGCGGCATTCTGGTTTCGCTGCACAAACACGCAACCATCTGCATCAATGAAAAACTGCGGGCTATCGTGGCCAATTTGCAGCTTTATAAACCGACATACTTATATCTGGTCCCGGCTTTCACGGAAATGTTTTATAAAAAAATCTGGGCAACGGCGGAAAAAGAAAAAAAGGACAAAGGCCTGCGTTTCCTGATCAAAGTCAGCAACGGCCTGCGCCGGCTCGGCATCGACCGGCGGCGCCGGTTGTTTGCCTCGATTCATGATGTTTTTGGCGGCCGGCTTAGAAAAATCGTCTGCGGCGGCGCGCCGATCAGACCGGAAATCGGCGAGTTTTTTGACAACATCGGCATAACGCTGGTTAACGGTTATGGCATTACCGAGTGTTCGCCGCTTGTTTGCGCCAATCGCGATTATTTTAACGACTGGAGCACGACCGGCGTCAAACTGCCTTGTATTGATATCAAAATCGATGAGAAAAATGAAGACGGTGTTGGCGAAATCTGCGTCAAAGGCGATACCGTTATGCTCGGTTATTATAAAAATGAAGCTGAAACCAAACGCTGCATCGTTGACGGCTGGTTCTATACCGGCGATTATGGGTTCTTAAATAATGAGGGACAACTGGCAATAACCGGCCGGAAAAAGAATCTGATCGTTCTCAGCAACGGCAAGAATATTTATCCGGAAGAAATTGAAAATTATATCTACTCCATACCTTATGTTAAAGAAGTCATTGTTAAATCGCTGAAAGACGAATCGGGCGGCGAGACGGCGCTTTGTGCCGAAGTTTTCCTTGACGATGACCAGATCGCCGAAATGAAGGCCGCTAATCCGGCGGAAATCCTCAAAAGAGATATCGGCGCGCTGCTCGATAAGCTGCCCTCATATAAACACATTCAAAAGATCATTCTGCGCAGCACCGAGTTCGATAAAACAACCTCAAAGAAGATCAAGCGCGGCAGTATACAAGCTTGAATTCAACATAATCCAGGCGATTAGTTTGTCGTCCAGTCATGATATGTCATGGCATTGATATAACCGGGTGCGGCTGCATGGGCGTCGGGCCGGTGCATGATTTAAGCCGGAGCGGCCGCGCCGCCGGTTATCTTCAGCAAATGCGCGGCAAGCCCTCGCCGATCAAACTGTCGATCAATCTTGTCCCGCCGGATTTTGTCTTCATGACAACAGCCGGCGGGATTTTTTCGGTCGCTTGAACCGTGCCGATCAGCCTGGCATTCCGGCCATATGGCGACGCCTGAATGATCGCGAGCGCCCGCTCGGCCTCGCGTGCCGGCACAGTCAGCATGATTTTCCCTTCATTGCCCATATATAACGGATCCAGACCAAGAATCTCGCAAAATCCGCCTACGGCCGGATCGGTCAGTTCCAGATCGGGCCGCAGTTCCATGAAAACATGAGACGACGCCGCTATTTCGTTTAAAACCGTCGCCAGGCCGCCGCGCGTTATATCGCGCATGACATGGATGACGACGCCGCTGTTTATCAGATTTAACACCATTGCCGTTAACGGAGCGCAGTCGCTTTCGATATGATTCTCTATGCCCATGCGGTTGGATAGGATACAGGCTTCATGATTGCCCAAAAAGCCGCTGATCAGGACAACATCGCCGTCCTTGGCGCGATTGGCGCCGATATTCAGCGCATCATCCAGACTGCCGATGCCCGATGTATTGATATAAAGGCCGCCCGCTCCTTCGACAACCTTGGTGTCGCCGGCTACAATGACAACCTGCGCTTCGTCGGCGGCTTGACGCATGGAACGGACAATCCGGACCAGATCCTCCGTATCGAGACCTTCTTCCAGAATAAAGCCAGCCGACAAGTACCGGGGAACAGCGCCGCGCATCAGAAGATCATTCACCGTGCCGCAGACCGCCAGGCGGCCGATATCTCCGCCGGCGAAAAAGACCGGTTTGACAACAAACGAATCCGTTGTAAAAGCGATCCGGCCGGACGGTAGATTGAGCACAGCCGCATCCTCCATCTGATTCAGGATCGTATTGCCCAGCTGTTCCTGGAAAATGCCGCGGATTAAGTCGGTGGTCTGTTTGCCGCCGCCGCCGTGTGCCGAAGTGATTTTCATAAGCCATTCCTCTTTGTCATATGATTGCGGTGCCAGATGCCGCAGGCGCCTTCTTGCGATACCATGCAGGGACCGCAAGGCGACAGCGGCGTGCAGGCGGTGCCGAACAACGGGCAATCCGGCGGATCAGCCCGCCCGATGATGATGCTGCCGCACAGACAGCCCTCTGGTTCCGGCATGAGATCATCTTCTAACGATCCGCCGTCCGACAAGCCGGCATACCGGGCGGTCGGAAAATATCCTGAAAAATCTATGACACCCAGGCCGCGCCAGACAGACGGCTTCTTTTCAAAGTATCCGGAGATCAGTTCGCCGGCCCGAACATTTCCGTCACGGCTAACCACATTGGGATATAAATTATGTACGGCAAAGGTTTGCCGGCGGGATTGGCTGATCAAGTCATAAAGCGCCGCGGCCAGGTGTTCGAGGCTGAAGCCGGCAATTGCCAGCGGGACCCGGCAGCGCCGGCAGAAGGGCTCATATGCCGCCGATCCGATAATGGCGCTGACATGGCCGGGGCCGATCAGACCGCCGATACTCCGGTCATTGGCGAAAATCCAATCCAGAGCCGGCAGTAAAGCTTTTATCGAAAATAGAAATCTGATGTTGGCGATCTTTTTTTCTTCAATATCATGCAGCAGCAGGGCATAGATCGGCAAGGTCGTTTCAAAGCCGACCGCGGCGACATAGAACATCCGGTCCGGTTCGTCCTGAGCCCAGCGCAGAACATCCATCGGCGCGTACATCATGCGTACCGAAGCGCCATCGGCTTTGGCTTCGATCAGGGACGCTCCGTGCCCCGGCACGCGCATCAGATCGCCGAAAGCGCACAGCGTATGGCCCGCGCCATGAGCGATCCGCACCGCGCGGTCTATATACCCGGCCGGCGTAACGCAGACCGGGCAGCCCGGGCCGGATATGAGGGATAGATTGTCCGGCAGGATATCGCGGATCCCATATTGGAAAATGCTGTGCGTATGAGTCCCGCAAACCTCCATGATTTTCAGCGGCGGACCGTCATAACGCTTAATTGCCGTCAGGCATTGCTCAAGCGTGATCATCGTCCACCTCGCTCAACAAAGTAAAAAGCTCATCCATTTCCTCTTTTTCCTGTTTGTTTAGGATCGATATCGCGCAGCCGGCATGAACAAGGACATAATCGCCGGCCTGAGCCGCGACGACACCAAGATCCACGTTCAGGATATTGCCGTTAATATCGACGCGGCCTTGTCTGCCGCTGCGTTCGATCAGCTGACCCGGAACCGCAATGCACATATTTTAGATCCCCCTTATTTTCCCGGTCCCGGCGAACCGTCCGATATAAGCCTGTCCCAGGGCAATCCCGCCGTCGCCCGGCGGCACCCGGCGGTTGATATGAACGGTAAATCCGTCATTTTCCAAAGACGGTACGACCTGCTCCAGCAAGATCCTGTTCTGAAAAACGCCGCCGCTAAGCGCCACCTGATTGATGTGACCGGTTGTCCGAATCATCCGGCAAACTTCCAAAATCATCCGGCCGACCGTTTTATGGAAGCGCAAGGCCAGCAGACCCGGATCCAGACCTTCTTCCCGACCGGCAGAAATTTGACGCAAGCCGGGCATCAGATCGGCCAGGATCATTTGGTCATCCACTTGCAGATCAAACGCCAACGGATCTGCCTGATCCGGCGGGATCGCTTTCGCGGCGGCGTAACGTGCTGCCGCGTGCTCCAGTTCTATGGCGCATTGACCCTCATAACCTGCAGTATGGCAGATATCCAGCAACGAACTGACCGCATCGAAAATCCGGCCCATGCTGGATGACAGTATCGTGTTGATCCGGGCATCCAGAGCGGCGCCAATCAATTGTTCCTGTTCCCGGCGGCTGCCGGCCGGCAAAGGAATGCCGGCATCATGGAATAGGCAAAACGCTGTTTTCCAGCCGTCTTTGACAGCCTCATCGGCGCCCAGCAGACGGTACGGCTTGAGATGGCCGGCCCGCCTATAGCCGTCCGGTGAAGCGATCAAAAACTCGCCGCCCCAGACCGTTCCGTCGTCTCCGTAACCGGTTCCGTCAAAGGCGACGCCGATTACCGGTTCCGTCAGTCCGGTTTCCGCCATGACCGACGCGATGTGGGCGTAATGATGCTGGACTTGCAGAACA
>CAYRWC010000088.1:0-9620 GCA_964427795.1 uncultured Oscillospiraceae bacterium
TTTGCCAGTTCGGTGCTGCCGAGGGTGGTGTCGGACGCCTCGGCTCTTTTTTCAACCGGAATGGATTCACCGGTGAACATTGATTGGGAAATATAAAAATCTTTCGCTTCCAACAAACGAAGGTCGGCGGGAATCAAAGATCCGACATTTAATTCGACAAGATCGCCGGCGACAATGTCCTCAATGTTGACTTTGACAGATTCATGATCCCGCCGGACAAAAACGGACGAATGGAGCATAGTCTTAAGTTTTTCGCTTTGCCGGTATGCGGAGTAATTCTGGGTGAAACGGATGCCGGCGCTGATGCAGGCCAGAATAAAGATAATGATAGCGCCCAAGGCATCCTGAAGAAACAGCGATACGACGGCAAGCAGGATAAGAACAGCAATAAATTCATCCCAGAAGGATTTGAGTAAAAAGGTATACCAGCGAATTTTGTGTTGATCGGTGGTCAGATTCTTGCCGTTTGCGTTCAGTAAAGCGGCGGCTTGTTCCTGGCTTAGACCCTGTCGGTCGGTGTGATATTCAGCTAACAATTCTACGGCGCTTTTACCGGCAATAACCTGATAGTCTTTTTCCAGACTGTCATTCGGAAAAGTCTGATGCAGTTTGGGATGAGTTCGCAATAATTCCTTCACGGCAGTATCCTCCCGTATTAAGGATCATGGCAACAAAGCTGATTAGTGTTATTATACGCTTTAATTGGTCTGTCGTGTGCGAATCGTTATTTGGTCGCGACTCTCATCCCATAATTGCCGGGCGCCTAATGATTTCAAACGCTTGAAATTACAAATTCAACAGTGTAAACTAAAAACGTAAGATTTCAAGCGCTTGAATTACGGGAGATACGGAGCTATGAATAAGCTTATCGGTTTTGTAATCAATGCCGGGCATTTGGATATCGAATGGTATCAGCCGTTAAGGTCGTTTCGTTTCTGGACCATAAAGACAATAGAACAGTTAATCCATAAAGCGGCGCCGCGGGAGGATTATGCCACTTATGTCCTGGACGGGCAGGTTTTCCCGCTGGAGGAGTATCTTGAGCTGGTTCCGGAAGACCGGGCGGCGGTGTCCCGGTTAGTTGAATCGGGAAAATTGAGCGTCGGCCCTTTTTATACCCAATTTGACGAATGGCTGCCCAGCGCGGAAGCGATAATTCGTAATTGTTTGTGGGGCAGCCGGCTGTCGAAAGGCTTTGGTCGTTCGATGAAAGCCGGATATTTGCCGGACAATTTCGGCCATCCGCCGCAGCTGCCCCAGATACTCAGAAACTTCGGACTTGACAGTCTGCTCTTTATGCGCGGCATGCCGGATATCGGTGGAGACCATCCAGATGAATTTCTTTATGAAGGATTGGATGGATCGCAGGTTATCGCCAGCCATTTCCGTGAGACTTATGGCGGCGCGTTCGATCTGTTCAGCGAACCGGTCGATCCGGTCCAGCCTTGCGATATACCTTATTATCCAGGTTATCTGTCCTTTGATTACCATCTGGAATTATCCGAACGGAACAATACCGGGCATATAGCCCGCAGTTTAATCGCTAACGCCCGTAAAATTCAGGATCGTTATCCTTCGGGAATTATTCCGCTGATTGCCGGTTTTGATCACATGCCGCCGCAGATCTATATCGGCGAAGCGGTCCGGATTGCCAATGAGTGTCAGCAGGACATAACGTTTTTGATGGGAAACGCTGAAGATTACATCCGTCTTTTGCGAGACCGGATGGAAAATCCGTTGATCGTCAGGCAGGAGTTAACCGGTTCGGTCTATCAGCAGATTTTGTTCGGCGCCTTGTCGACGCGCACTTATCTGAAAAGACAACATTTTGCCGCGGAGATTCTGCTGGAAAAGTATGTCGAACCGTTGTTGGCTTGGGCTCAATATAAGCATTTCAAGACAAAACCGGCGCTGCTGCAGGAAGCGTGGCGCATGATTCTGATCAACAGCGCCCATGACAGCATTCACGGCTCCAGCATCGACGAAGTTCATCTGGAAATGGAAGCGCGTTATGCGGCCGTACGTCAGATTGCCGCCGGTCAGATTCATGAAATCCTGGCGTTCGCCGGCAGTCTTGTACCCCCGCGGCAGCGAGCTGCCGAACGGTCGGTCGCCGCCTTTGCTCCTGTCGGTTCTCCTGCGCCGCAGACGCTTGAGATCTGGCTGCCGGTTGGCGATTCGGCCGGCTATATGGTTGATTTATCCGGAACTCCCCTGCCGACGCAAATCCTGCGGCGGGAAGCCTGCGAGGTTAACGGAGCGGGTCTGGAACGCAACGATCTGGTGCCGGATGCTTTGTATCGGAAAATCCTTTTTCAAGATCGCCTGACCGGGCTGGACATGAAAGCTTATACCTGGAAACCGTCGCTTCCGGCCGGCGGCTCCGACGCGTTTCAGGTTCATGACCCGGCCGAACAGCGGGTTCCGGTTTTGGACAACGGTATTTTGCGGGCGGAATTTAACGGCGCCTTAATGGAGCTTTTCGATTATCGGACAGGAAAAAAATACCCGGCATTGAATTTATTGGAAGAAGAAGCCGATGCCGGCGACGCGTGGGATTACTCTCCGCCCTGGGTTCCGGGAGAAGTCGTCAGATCCACCCGCTTCCCCTTTCAATGCCGGTCGGTTGAACAGGGTCCGGTCCGTCAGTCAGTCTGCCTGACCGGCTGCCTGAATGTGCCGCTGTATTTGAGCGGGGATGAGCGAAGCGCCGAGAGAGTCGGCTTGCCGGTTACCCTGACGGTATCCCTTTTAGCGGATACGCCCCGTCTGGACGTCCGGCTGCAGCTTGACAACCAGGCGCGTGACCATCGAATCAGACTGCGGGTGCCCATGGGTGTTAAAACAGACGAGATTTTATCGCAAGGGCAGTTGGCGGTCCTCCGCCGGCCGGTCGAGACGCCCCGGGAAAAACGAACCTGGCGGCAGCCGCCAACGCGTCTCCTGCCGTTCCGGGAGTGGCTGGCTGCCTGTGACGGCCGCTTGGGTCTGGCCATAGCGGTAAAAGGTCTTTACGATTATGAGGCGCTTGCCAATCCGCTGACCGGCGAACCTGAGATCTGCCTGACCTTGTTGCGCGGATTTGCTAAGATGGGGCGGATGAATATGATGCAGCGGCGTGATAAAGCTTCTGAAGCTTTCGATACGCCGGGCGCGCAATGCAGAGGCTTACAGGAGATCGAGTGGTCTTATCTGCCTTATCCTGCCGATCCCGGCGATTGCGCTCCGTTTTTGCCCTTTGCCGAAAGTTTCCTTTGTCCGCCGGTCGTCCACGCAATCCGTCCGGACCGATCCGCGGCTTTGGAAACAGAACGGCGGGATAACCGGCCGGCCGACGATCCGGCTGCCTGGCATCAATTATTTGCCTGGCCTGAAAAAAATATTCGTCTTTCCTGTTTTAAAAAAGCTTATGACGACGACAGTTTCATTCTCCGATTCTATGAGAATCAAGGAAAAAGCAGCCGGCTGATTTTAGACGCCGGGCTTTTTACGTCTGTCCGGCAGGTCGACATGAATGAGCGGGACATCCGTCCGATTCCGTTAGAAAACGGCCAAATCAAGCTGGATGTCGCGCCTTATCAGGCTATAACGCTGCGGCTGACAGCTGCTTTGCCGGGCGAGGATACCGGCATATGAGCGTTACTTTAAAAGATATTGCCCGGATAGCCGGCGTTTCCGAATCGACGGTATCTCTGGCTCTTAATGACAAAAGCAAGGTCAAGCCGCAGACCAAGGAGCATATTCGGATTATTGCCGATGAACTGGGCTACATGCCCAATTTTCTGGCAAAATCGTTGGCCAGGCGGCAAAGCAGAACGATCGGATTGGTGGTGCCGGATATTGAAAATCCGTTTTACGGCCGTTTTGTTCGCTGTGTCGACGATTGTCTGGCAAAACAGAACTATACGCTGCTCACGGTCACATCCAAAGACCAATTTTCCGGCGAAAAACGGGCGGTAGAGACTTTCATTGCCGAACGGGCGGACGGTATCCTGATCGCCCCGGTACATCATCCGGTAAAAAATATCGAGTATCTCACTAAACTGACCCGCAATGGTATTCCTTTTCTTTATGTCATGGCTTACTATGCCGATTTGACGGCGCCTTGTGTGATGACTGATCTGGAGAAGGGGGCTTTTGAGATGACCGATTATTTGATTCGGTCGGGCCGTCACAGCATTTATTATTTAGCCGGCAATCGTGAAGCCGTTCCGACGCAACTGAGAATCAAAGGTTATCGTCAGGCTTTTGCCGTCCATCATTTACCGGTCGACGAACAGAAGTTGATTCAATGCGCTAAAGCTGATTTTATCCATGCTTATCAGGCAACCCGCAAGCTGCTGGCCGGCGCGGCGCCGGCCGATTCTATTATGACCATGAACGACATTATGGCATTAGGCGCTCTGCGCGCTTTGCTGGAAAAGAATATCCCGGTTCCCGGCCGTATCTCCCTGGCCGGTTACGACAATGTGGTTTATTCGAGTGTGGCCGCCATACCGATTACGACTGTCGAACAAAACTTGCCGGCAATCGCCGAAACGGCCGTCGAATCCATTTTCCAGCTGATCGGCGGCGAATCGCTTCCGCAGCAGCCGCTGCTTATGCCGCCTAAATTGATTATCCGTGAATCAACAAGAACAAAATTATAATCGTCTGGAGGAATCAAAATGAAACGTTCAGAAATCAATGCGCTTATGCGCGACGCCGTCGGATTTATGGCCGGCAAGTCATTCCTGCTGCCGCCGTTTGCTTATTGGCGCGCCGCGGACTGGCAAGCGAGGGACGCGTCCTATCGGGAACTTTATGACAATCAACTGGGCTGGGATATTACCGATTTCGGCAGCGGCGATTTTCAAAAAACCGGACTGTTGTTGTTTACACTGCGCAACGGCAGTCTCTCCAGTCCGTACTACACGAAAACTTATGCGGAAAAGATCATGATCGTCGAAGAAAACCAGGTCACGCCGCTTCATTTCCACAGCCAAAAAATGGAAGATATCATTAACCGGGGCGGCGGCAATCTGCTGATCCGCCTATACAATTCGACGCCGGACGGCGGTCTTGCGGCCACGCCGGTCACCGCTCAGGTCGACGGTCATTGGTATGCCGTGCCGGCCGGGGCGGAGATCAAAGTGACTCCCGGCGAAAGCATCACGCTGGTCAGCGGCGTCTATCATACGTTTAGAGGAGAAACCGGAAAAGGTAAAGTCTTAGTCGGAGAAGTCTCCAAAGTCAACGATGACCGGACCGACAACCGGTTTTATGAACCGGTCGGCCGTTTCCCGGCCATCGAAGAAGATGAAGAACCGCTTTATCTGCTTAGCATGGATTATCCCAGATACTGGCCGCTTCCGGAAAACACTGCAGAGCGCGGGGCAGAATGCCCATAACCCGGGCGATCAAAACACCGTAATTGGTGACGCAAACGCCTTGTTCACGCGCCTTGGCCACGCGGTACTGCATTTCCCGGCGGTTGAGCATGCAGCCGCCGCAATGGACGATTAAGGCATACTCAGAGCTGTTTTGCGGATAACAAGCGCCGGAAGCCCAATCGAAATGAATGCCACCGCCGGTGATCTGGTTGATCCAGCGGGGGATCTTGACTCTGCCGATATCATCCGATTGCAAATGATGGGTGCATCCTTCGACAATCAAGACTTTCTCGCCCGGCTTCAAGCGGTCGATCCGTTTGGCGCCGCGGACCATTTCCGCTAAATCCGCTTTTTGCCTGGCAAACAGAATGGAAAATGATGTCAGCGGAATGGACGGCGGCGTATCGGCCGATACTTTCGCAAATGCCTGCGAATCGGTTATGACCAGCGCCGGCGGCGTCCCCATCCGTTCCAGAGTATCTTTAAGCTTATTTTCTTTCGTGACGACCGCCATGGCGTCATGGTCCAAAATATCGCGGATCGTTTGCTGCTGCGGCAGGATCAACCGTCCTTTCGGAGCCGATTTGTCGATCGGCGTAACCAGAACGACAAAATCGCCGGCCTTGATCAAATCGCCGGCCAGGGACGGTTCGGCGTCGTCAACGCGGGCTTGGGCGACAACCGCGGCCTTAATCTCTTCCAGGCCGCTGCCGGCAAGCGAACTGGCGCAAATCGTCGGCACGCCGGCATCCTGCCGCCAACGGTCCAGCCTGCCGTTGTCCGGCTGCCCGGCGTCGCATTTATTGATAACGAAAACGCAAGGGATTTTTCTTTGTTTCAACTGATCAAGAAAATCGGTTTCAAAACGCGATAAACCGGCGTCCATATCGCTGACCAAGATCGCCAGGTCGCATTTGCGCAGAACCTCATAAGTTTTTTCAATCCGCAAGCGGCCCAGCTCGCCGACATCGTCAAGGCCGGCCGTATCGATAAAGACTGTCGGCCCCAGCGGCAGGAGCTCCATCGCTTTATAGACCGGATCGGTTGTTGTGCCGGCGATATCGGATGTGACCGCGATGCTTTGACGGGTCAGCGCGTTGATCAAAGAAGATTTACCGACATTGCGCCGGCCGAAAAGGCCAATCGTAAAACGGTTGGCCATCGGTGTAGCATTCATATTCTCCATAGCCATACTCCTTGTCTGCTCCCGATTTGTTTCTTTTCTATCCTATCATAACTTCCGGGTTTGACAAGGAGCGGATCTGCTCCGGTTTCTCGTTTCCAGATCGGCTGCTTTTCCATTAAAGATCGGTGGAATCAGAACCCTTCTGTATGCGCGGCCCGGAAAAAAGCGTCTATATTGACCAGGGGTGAGCGCGGCGGGATATCGCAGCCGGAAGAAAGAATAAAATTCGGATAAGTTCTCATTTTTTCGCAGAGATTGTGGACCGCCAAAGCAATCGACTCCGGCGTTCCCTGGGCGAACTGGGTCGCCGGATCGATATTGCCCAGAATGAGGCGGTCTGCGGGGATCTGTCCGGCGACGTCCGGCAGGGCGATGGCGTTGCCGAAATGAAAAGCCCGGGCTCCGGTTTCGACCAAATCGGCGATAAGCGGCACGACATTGCCGCAGTTATGATAAATTACGGTAAAGCAATCATCCTGAACCGCGGCGACGATCTTCTGGACATAGGGCACGGAGAATTCGGCGTTCCAGGCCGGCGAGAGCAGACCGGCAGCCGGCTCGGCCATGACGATGCCGTTGGCGCCGGCGGCTTTAAAAGCTGTTATGTACCGGATCAGGAATTGCGCGGCTTTATTCAATACCTGGTGCACCATATCCGGTTCATCCAGCGCCTTGTACATGATTTCAGTCATTTCCATTAAACGTCCGGCCAGGGAGAAAGGTCCGATTACGCCGGCAAAAACCGGGCGGTCGTCGATCTGGACGGCAGCCAGTTCGACCGCTTTGACGCATTCGCCGGTCCGTCCGGCGCCAACCGGAGGGATGACCAGCTTTTCGGCGTCTTCCGGCGTGTCGATCAAGCGGCCGACGATGCACGGCACTTCATGATCGGAAAAAACAGCCTGAGCGCCAAAGGCTTCGGCTTCTACCGACAAATCCATATTGCTGACCGCGGCCAGAGTCGGATAACGGTCGGCTATCGCTTTCATGCATTGTGCCTGGCGATCCCCGTGCCGGACGACATCGCCGACGACGGCGCCGATAATCTGTACTCCGGGAAAGGAAAGGACCGGCAGCGGCCTGCGTTTGCCCTGCCGGATACATTGATGCTGCCATTCAATCATATTCAGTTTCTTCATTTCTTTCACCTTCCGATTAGATTCTGGATCCAGGGCCATCATAAGCGAAATGGTCAAAGAAATATAAAAGAATTGCATGAATTATTGTACTCTCTTGATTAGTTGGCCCGGTTTTTTTATGATAGGAGAAAGCACTTATTTTGAAGAAGAAGGTGAAAACATGGCGGACCTTTTAGTACGCTTATACGACCAAACATTCACAGACCCGGTATTCAGCCGGCTGAATGATGAAGGCATTATCATAAAACGGGCGCTGGCTCCGGAAAAACAGGCGGTGGTCGACTGGGTCGCCGGCCAATTCGGCAAAGGCTGGGCCAGCGAATGCGGTTGCTCTTTTGCCGCGCCGCCCATCCCTTGCTATATTGCTGTCTTCCAGAATAAAATCATCGGTTTTGCCTGTTATGAAACGACCTGGAAGTGCTTTTTCGGACCGACGGGAGTCGATCCGGCTTATCGGGGCAAAGGGATCGGCAAGGCATTATTACTGAAATGCCTGGAAGGTCTGCGCGACCTGGGTTATGCTTATGCAATCATCGGCAGCGCCGGACCGGCCGATTTTTATGTAAAAACGTGCGGGGCGACGGTTATTGAAAACAGCTCGCCCGGCATTTATCGGGATATGTTTCGCGGATAGACGGATTTCCGGATGGTATCGGCCGGTCAGGCCTGGGTTTGCCGTTTTTGTTTGATAACAGCTAAAGAAATCGCTAAAAATGCGAGAACGAAGCCCAGCTGGATCAACATATAACCGGCAACCGGCCGGAGAGTCTGCGCGGTGTATTCCGTTAGGGTGTCGATCTGTCTGACCGCGCGGATATACCAGTACGTTGGCGTGAAACTGGCAATCGTCTGAACGGTTTGGCCAAGCATTTCCTGGGGCACGAAAACGCCGCTGATAAAACAGGTGCCCAGGGACAGAACATTGGCAACCGATTGCTGGACAGCCCGGTTGCGGATAAACTGGCTGATGAAAAAAGCGATGCTCAGGCAGGAAAGGGTAAAAGTCAGAGCATTAAGACTCAGCAGCAGGAACTCTTTATAACCGAGACTGTTGCCGCCCAAAGTCAGGCTGAGCAGTACAATGAATAACCAGGCGAACAGGGCGAACATTAAATGCCCGAAAACCAGCTGGAGATTGAAGCGGAAGATGTCGACCGGCGCGCTCTGATTGCGCTTGCGCAGATCGGGTTTATTGAAAACCAGCATGATCGAGGTTACGGCCAGCACCATGATCGCCATCATGGAATAGGACAGATAGATAAAGTAATAGGCCGCCTTGTTGGTGCCGTTGTTTTTCACGCCTGTTTCCATGACGACCGGCGCCGTTTTGGCCAGATCGGTTTCAACAGCGCTTTGCAGCCGGGCGGCATCAAGGGTGCCGAGGCTGTCGATATAAAGGGCGGACAAGTTCAGGTACTGATCCACCAGCAGGTCCATCTGCGTGCCGCTGATAGAATCGGGAACCTCGGTCCGGTCCAGCATGATGTCGTAACGTCCTTGCAGAAAATGTTCGCCGAAGCCCTTCGGAATGCGTAATATATATGCGACATCGCGATAGAAAAGGGCATCCTGTAAACTTTCCGGATCATCCGGCAGATCGACAAGCGTGGCCTGACCGGCGAGCCAATCGGCCATGCCTTCGGAAAAACTGTTGCCCGCGTCTTCCTGGATCAAGGCCATGCGAACCTTGGCGGCGTTGAACTCGGTGGCTTTGTTCTGGTTAAAAAACATGGCCAGCATGAAAGCAAAGAAGAAGAAAATGATGAGATAGATCGCCATGGCCGGAATATTTTTTCGAATTACCTTAAAATAAGCTTTAAAGACTTGCATAACGCCGCCTCCTGATTGCCAGAAAGATAACGAGGAATAAAATGGCGGTCAGCAGCAGCTGAAGGCCGATGTTGGTCCAGAATCTCGTATAAG
>CAYRWC010000089.1:0-9459 GCA_964427795.1 uncultured Oscillospiraceae bacterium
GACTTTTATCACATATTTTTTCATCTTATTGTCCTCCATCACATTGTATAGGCTGTAGTCAGCATTTCCAGCGCGCTGATCAAGCGCGGCCGGGTGGCAGAAGGCTGAATCACTTCGTCGACATGACCTAAGGAAGCCGCGACATATGGGCTGGCAACCTCATCGGCATAACGGCTGACAAATTCGGTCCGCGCCGTTATCGGATCGGCGGAGGCGGCGATTTCCTTGCGGTAAATCACATGGGCGGCCGTATCCGGACCGACGACAGCGATTTCCGCGGTCGGCCAGGCGTAAACCAGATCCGCGCCGCAATTTTTACTGTTAAAAGTCAAATAAGCCGTGCCGATCGCTTTACCGACGATCACGCCGATATGCGCCGTTTCCAGGCGAAGCATGGCTTTCATCAAATCGGCGCCGGCCTGGATCAGGTTTCCTTGTTCCTGGGCCAGACCGATTGCGAAGCCTTCGGCGTCCGTAAAAGTGATCAAAGGCAGATTCAGGCGATCGCACAAGCCGACCAGCTTGGTCGCTTTGACAGCCATGTCTGCCGTTATCCGCGGTTCGGCCTGAGCCAGCACGCCGACGGTAATACCGTCCAGCTTCGCCAGGCCGGCCGTCATGCCGGCGGCAAAAGACGGAAACAGCTCCAGGAAACCGGCAGAATCAACGACCAGACGGATGACCTCGCGCATATCATAGCCTTGGTCCATATCGGCAGCCAGTTCATCCAAACGCGTTTCTGTGCGGTTCGGATCATCATCGGTATCTTCGCTGCCCAGAAAGCCCTCGGCGCAATCCGGCAGGTAAGGCATCAGCTGCCGTACCAAAGCGATCAGACCGTCTTCGTCCGGCGCCGTCAAAGCAGCCAGGCCGGTTTTTTCGGCATGAATCCGGGCGCCACCGACAGCGGCGGCGTCGAGTGTTTTATTTTCGGCAGCGGAAACAACCATCGGGCCGTTCATAAATAAGCCGGATCCCTTTTCGCTCATCAGAACAAAATCGCTGGCTGCCGCGGCAAAAGCCGCGCCGCCGGCGCAAGGCCCGAAAACGGCGGCAATTAATGGAATCTGGCCGGACGCGTCATCCAGAGCCGACAAAAGGCATCCCAGGCCTTCCAGGCCAAGAATGCCTTCCTCGATCCGGGCGCCGCCGGTATCATATAATCCGATAAACGGAACTTGTGCTTCGCAAGCCAGCTGCACGGCCTTGGCAATTTTCTCGGCGTGCATTTGCCCGATCGATCCGCCATAAACAGAAGGATCCTGGGCAGCCAGGTAAACCATGCGCCCATTCAGCGTGCCATATCCGGTTACGACGCCGTCGCCGGCTACCTTCGGCCGGTTAAAGCCAAAAGTCAGTCCGCGGGCTTCAACAAGGGAATCCAGTTCGACGAAACTCTGCGGGTCCAAAAGCTGCCAGATGCGCCGGCGGCAGACGTCCGCCGCGGCATGCACGACATCCAGAGAGGCTCGTTTTTCCTTATACCCGGTCATTTTCTCTCGAGATCCCATTCATTTCACCTCGTTATTAAAAAAAAATAATCCACTAATCTTGCGGCGGATTCTGAAAACCAATATCCCACCAAATGGGATTATAATTTATGACAGGCAATACTTCAATAGATATTGAATCCATTTACCGTTATTCCCGGCCCGAATACGACCGGCACATCAATCATCATCGGCATTATCCTCATCCCCGAACAAAGCTTCCGAAACTTGCCAGACCGACGCGCCGGCCAAGCTGTTTTCCCCTTCTTGGCCATCGGACGCCGCCGTACCGCCATCGCCGTTATGGCTGCCGCCGTCTGTTTTTTCGTTATTGCCGTCAGCCGGCACAAAAGCCTGCACCAGCTGATCGATGGTCATCTGTTTGTCCCGGTGACGGCCGGCGGCTTCGTCAAGCGATTCGTCAAAATCCCTTAATGTGCCGTACATGAGCAATTCCATAGGCGGCAGCTCTTTAACGGAACGCAGGCCAAAGTCCAGCAGAAATTGATCGGTGGTGGCAAAGAGCTGCGGCCGGCCCGGGGCGTCCAGCGTACCGGCTTCACGGATCAGATTGCGTTCGATCAGCCGGGAAATAATGCTGTCGCTGTTGACGCCGCGCACGGCCTCCACCTGGGCGCGGGTCACCGGCTGGTTGTAAGCGATGATGGCCAGGGTCTCATAAGCGGCCTGAGATAAAGGCGGCCGATGGCGCGGCTGGAACAGACGCTGCAGGACGTCGCGCTGGCCTGGTTTGGTTGCCAGCAGATAACTGCCGTCGATCTCCCGCAAAACAATGCCGCGCTGGCGGTCACGCAGATACCGTTCGGTCATGGCAGACAGGATCTGCTGCAGTTCCGAGCCCGATACGCCTGTAATTTGCTGCAATTTTTCCAACGGCACCGGATCGCCGGCGGCAAACAGCAACGCTTCCAGAGCAGCCGGCACATCATCGGCAGCCAAACATATTTCATTATCCGGCCTTTCGGCTTCATAGGACAGATCTGCCGCCGATTGCTGCTGCAACCCGTCCTGTTGTAAATCATCCTGCCGATCAGTCATATTCCTTATCCTCCACCGGCGCAGTCGCTAAGAATTCGTTCAGGGCTTCGTCATCATCGATCGTTTGCGCATAATCGGCTTCCAGAAGAATAACATCATACGGCCGGTCCTGGGTGGCGCGGATCTTATTCAGGCGCAGCAGCTCCAACAGCGCCAGGAAACCGGTTACCTGTTCGGAACGGCTGGTCCGGCCGGCCGGAAATATCTCGCTGAAAAACAAACGGGTCTTCATGGCCACCGAACGCCAGATCAACCGCATTTTTTCTTTTAATGAAACCTTGTCGCGTTTCAGAATATGAATCAACCGTTCGCTTTGATCCTGAAACCGGATCTGGTTCTGGCTGGTCAGATGACGGCAGGCATCGAGAAAACGCTCCCAGTTCAAGCGTTCCTGATCGATTGCCGGACTGATGCCCAAACGCTGCGGTGTTTCGGGCAGCCGGTACCGGCACGATGAATAATCCTCATGGCGGCCGCGCAGATCGCCGGCCAGCGTTTTGCAGCGGCGGTATTCCAGAAGGCGAAGAACCAGTTCTTCACGGGGATCGTCGATGTCGATACGGTCGCCCTGCTCTTTTTTCGGCAGCAGCAGCCGGGATTTTATATGCAGTAAAGTTGACGCCATAACCAGAAAATCGCTGGCCAAATCAAGGTCCAGCTCATCTAAACCCGCCAGATAGGCCAGGTACTGATCTGTAATCTGAGCGATCGGGATATCGTAGATATCGATCCGGTTTTTTTCGATCAAATGGCACAACAGATCAAGAGGGCCTTCGAATTGGCTGATTTTTAATTCCGGCGGCCGAAGCCCGGCGTTCTCCATATCGTGTCCTTAGAGGCTGATGTGCATGGCCGAACGAACTTCTTCGATCGTGGCGGACGCTTTGCGCCGGGCCTTGGCGGATCCGGCTTCGATCATTTCGGTCAGTCCGGCTTTGTTTTGGAGCAGCTGCAGCCGCTTTTCATGGATCGGCTGGTGAAAGGCCATGAGCTTTTCATGCAATTTCTTCTTGCATGCCACACAGCCGATCGTTCCCGCGCGGCAGCTGGCCGATATTTCATCGACCTCGTCCTGACTGAAGACTTTATGGAAAGAAAACACCGAACAAACCTCGGGATGACCGGGATCGTTTTTGCGAATGCGGGCCGGGTCGGTCACCATGTTCATGACCTTCTGCCGGACGGTTTCAGGCGTATCGGCAAAAGAAATGGTGTTGCCGTAGCTCTTCGACATCTTGCGGCCGTCCGTGCCGGGCAGGACCTTGGCGGCCGTAAGCAGCGGCTGCGGTTCCGGGAAAACCTGGCCGTAAAGATAGTTAAAGCGGCGGGCCAGCTCGCGCGATAATTCCAGATGGGGCAGCTGATCTTCGCCGACGGGGACAAAATCGGCTTTATAGATGAGAATATCGGCCGACATCAGGCATGGATAGCCCAGAAAACCGTATGTCGTAATATCTTTATCTTTCATTTGATTGATCTGGTCCTTATAGGTGGGACAGCGTTCCAGCCAGGCCAGCGGCGTAAACATGGAAAACAGCAGGAATAATTCCGCATGCTCTTTAACCTTGGACTGCAGAAAAAGCGTCGCCTTTTCCGGATCGAGACCGCAGGCGATAAAATCGGCCATCAGGCTGACGGTATTTTCCGCCAGCTGCTCCGTATCCGCATAACCGGTGGTCAAGGCGTGCCAATCGGCAATAAAAAAGCTGCAGTCATATTCATCCTGCAAGCGCACCCAATTATGCAGAGCGCCAAAGTAATTGCCCAGATGAATGTCTCCGGTCGGCCGGGCGCCGCTGAGAACGATTTTCTTATTCATATGTCCCCCATTCCGCATCCTGGATCATCCGGTTTCGCAGCCGGCGGCGGATGCCAGATCTCTATTTAGGTTTGAGTCGATATAATTTGAGTCGATAAAATCAGATCAAGCCCGCGGTTCGCCATAACCATCGGAACAGCCAGTCAATCGGGTCGCAGATGACGTGGTTAAGCGGATTGGCAAAAAATGACAAGACAGCCGATAAAATTCCGCCGCCGAAAAGAGCCAGCAGCAGAAATGCCAGGCCGATATACCGTTCATAACTCATCAGCTTGAAATAAACGCCGTCGGGCAGAAGGATGCCGAACACCTTAAAGCCGTCGAGCGGCGGCACCGGCAGCAGGTTGAAAATAGCCAAAGTCAAATTGGCCGTATAAAAGCGCAGCATGATCGTCTGCAGCAGAATTAAGACGGTATTATCGTAAAGACCGGCAGCCAGCATTATCGTACTGCATATATAATATAAAAGCACGGCGGCCACCGCCAGGATCAGATTGGATATCGGCCCGGCGACGCTGGTGATCAATATGCCTTTCTTGATCGTGTACTTGTGATTGAAGCGGGTCGGATTGATCGGCACCGGCCGCGCCCAGCCGATACCGGCGATGATGAACGTTATCGCGCCGATCGGATCCAGATGCGCCAGCGGGTTCATGGACAGCCGGCCTTGAAGCGCTGCCGTGTCGTCGCCTAAGCGATAAGCCGCCCAGGCATGAGCCATTTCATGAAATGACAATGAAATGCATAGAACCAGGATGGTTATCAGAAAATCCTGCAGATTAAAATCGGCAAAGCGGCTGAGCAAGCCGCTCAGGGCTACAATGGGCATGATGACTCTCCCGTCGGCCGCACGGGGCGGCATATTAGGCGGCTGCAGTTCAAACCGTCATTGTCGTTCATTATAACACAAAGCCTGCCGGGATGCGGTATCCCCCATCTGTGGCAGACGGCTGCCGGCTCCGCTGGTCACCGTTGCGGGCCGGCAGCAATCTGGGCACCGTTTGCTTCAGGAATTCACAGACAAGCGCTCTACGGACAATGTGCAGGTTTCGCCGTTCAGATCCCATTCGCGGCTGTTGGGGCCGGTGCCGCTTTCGATCCGGACGGCCAGCACTTCATCGGCAATCCGCGCGGTATAACGCTCCATGATATCGCGGATTTTATCATTGCCCTGATGGCGCAGGATGATGCGGTCCATAATGTCGAAATCGCTCTCTTTACGCATGGTCTGTACTTTGCTGACGATCTCGCGCACAAAACCTTCTTCAATCAGTTCCGGCGTCAGCTTCGTATCCAGGGCGATGGTAAAATCGCGGTCGCTCTCCGTCGCCAGCCCTTCCGGCTGTACCGATTCGATGAGCAGATCCGCCTCGGCCAAAACGATTGCTTTACCGTCCAACTCCAGTTCGAGTTGTCCTCCGGCCCGCAATTCTTTTATGGCTTTGCGGCCGTCCAGATGCTGCAGCAAGTCGGAAACCTGCGGCAGCTGCTTGCCGAAGCGCTTGCCCAAAGTCCGCAGCTGCGGCTTGAACCGATAATCCAGCAAGGCGGCGCTGTCCTCCAGATACTCCATCCGCCGGACATTCAATTCGTCGATAATCAAAGCATTATAGGCGGCCGGCAGTTCACGCGGCGCAACCGCGTACAGACAGGACAGCGGCTGGCGATTTTTTATAGCCGCCACATTGCGGGCTGCGCGACCCATGACCACCATATGCAGCACATCCGCCATGTTTTTTTCCAGCTCGAGATCGATCATACCGGGATCGGCTTGGGGAAAATCGCACAGATGAACGCTTTCCGGCGCATCAGGCTGATGGCTGAGAATCAGGTTCCGGTACATGGTTTCCGCCATGAACGGGATATAGGGGGCCGTCAGGCGGGTCAGTGTCGACAGCACTGTAAACAGCGTCATATAGGCATTGATCTTGTCTTGATTCATGTCCGGCTGCCAGAAACGGTCGCGGCTGCGCCGGACATACCAGTTGGACAGATCATCGACAAAAGCCTGAATAGCACGTCCTGAAGTCGTAATGTCATATTGGCTTAGCCCTTGATCAACCTGGCCGATTAATGTGTTCAGACGACTGAGCACCCAACGGTCCAATTCGCTTAAGCTGGCCCGATCCAGCTGATATTGGGCTGGATTAAACTGATCGATCCGCGCGTACAGGATGTAGAAGGCATAGGTATTCCATAAGGTTCCCATAAACTTGCGCTGAGCTTCGCTGACCGCCTCGTCGGAGAAACGCGAAGGCAGCCAGGGCGCGCTGCCCGTGTAGAAATACCAGCGCACCGCGTCGGCGCCTTGTTTATTCAGGATTTGCCAGGGATCGACAACATTGCCTTTGTGCTTCGACATTTTCTGGCCGTTTTTATCTTGTACCAGACCAAGCACAATCACGTTGCGATACGGCGACTGGTCAAACAGCACGGTGCCCAAGGCCATCAGCGTATAGAACCAGCCGCGGGTCTGATCCAGCGCTTCAGAAATGAAATCAGCCGGGAAATGCTTATCAACCTGTTCTTTGTTCTCAAAGGGATAATGCCACTGGGCAAAAGGCATGGAACCGGAATCGAACCAGCAGTCGATCACCTCGCTGACCCGGGTCATGCGGCCGCCGCATTCCGGACAGCGCAGATGGACTTTGTCGATTGACGGTTTATGCAGTTCGATAACGTCCGGACAATCGTCCGACATGGCCTTCAATTCGGCAACACTGCCCACCAGGTGCCGGTGTCCGCAAGTACATTCCCAGATCGGCAGCGGCGTCCCCCAGTAACGTTCGCGCGAAATACCCCAATCGATGACGTTTTCCAGAAAATTGCCGAAACGGCCGTCGCGGATCGTTTCCGGTATCCAATTGACGCCGGCGTTGTTTTTCAGCAGATTGTCGCGGACGGCCGTCATGCGGACGAACCAGGAATCGCGGGCGTAATAGATAAGCGGCGTATCACAGCGCCAGCAGAAAGGATAGCTGTGCTCATAAGGCATCGTCTTCAGCAGAAGGCCGTCCTGCCGGAGCTTGCGGATCAGGCCGGCATCGGCGTCTTTGCAGAAAACGCCCGCAAAATCCGTTACTTCAGGCGGCATGGTGCCGTCTTCTTTAACCAGCTGGACAAATGGCAGATCATATTTATGGCCGACCCGGGCGTCGTCTTCGCCGAAAGCCGGAGCAATATGAACAATTCCGGTGCCGTCGGTCAAGGTTACATAAGCGTCGGCCGTCACATAAAACGCCTTTTTTCTGGAAGCGGCTATTTTAGTTTCGGCATAGGGGAATAACGGCTCGTAAGCTTTGCCGACCAGATCATTGCCTTTCATGCGGGCAATGACCCGGCAGCCGTTGTCAAAAAGCTGCGGTGCCAGCACGCCGGCCAGATAATAACGGACCGGTTTAACCGTGCCGTCCAGATCCTGATCCACTTCGACGAGGGCATATTCTTCATCCGGATTGACGCAAAGCGCCACATTGGAAGGCAGAGTCCAGGGCGTTGTCGTCCAGGCGGCCAGCCAGGTATCGGCTTCCCCTTTCACACGGAAACGGACAAATACCGATGTTTCTTTGACATCCTGATAACCTTGCGCGACTTCATGGCTGGAAAGCGCCGTACCGCAGCGCGGACAATAAGGAACGATTTTATGGCCTTTGTACAGAAGTCCTTTATCCCAGATTGTGCGCAGCGCCCACCATTCCGACTCGATATATTTATTATCATAAGTGATATAGGGATTATCCATATCGGCCCAAAAACCGACCCGGTCGGACATCTGCTCCCATTCGGCTTTGTATTTCCAGACGCTCTCCCGGCATTTCTGGATAAAGGGCTCGACACCGTAAGATTCAATCTGCGGTTTGCCGTTGATGCCCAGCATCTTTTCCACTTCCAGCTCGACCGGCAGTCCGTGGGTGTCCCACCCGGCCTTGCGCAGGACATGGCGTCCTTTCATGGTCTGGTAGCGCGGAATGATATCCTTGATAACCCGGGTTAAAATATGACCGATATGCGGTTTGCCGTTGGCCGTCGGCGGGCCGTCGAAAAAGGTAAACTCCGGGCAGCCTTCACGCTGCTCGATCGATTTCTGGAAAATCCGGTTTTTCTTCCAGAATTCCAAAACTTCCTTTTCGCGCTCAACAAAACTCATGTCGGCAGCAACTTTTTGATACATGGCCAGGCCTCCTTAATAAAATGCAAATAAAAAGGCGCCCCAAACGGGGCGCCTTGCAGCGCGGTACCACCCGTAACAACGTCCGGCCTCGTCCGGCCGTTCGTTATCTCGTTTTCCTATAACGGGGACGCTGCCCGCAGGCAGTCTGCCGGTCCTTCCTACCGCCGCGGTTAAACCCGGTTTCGTCAGACAGTTCGCGGATGATCTTCGGTCAGGTTAGCTCCATGCGGCTCACACGATCCCGCACTCGCTGCAGCACATCCCCTGCTTACTCTTCCGGTCAAAACTTTTATGCTTATTATTGCGTTTGATTATAGCCTGAGCATGGCAGGAAAGTCAAGATGAACACGTTATGGCCGGATTGGCCGGATTGTTACGGCAAATCCGCTTCATCAAGCCTATCATGAATAAAGAAGCATAAAACCGTTTATTGGCGAACAGGAGGAATTCCGATGCAGATTATTACCGGACGTTATAATAGCGTCAAAGTCTTCACCGATAATCTGGATCCGAAAGCTGCCGCTCAGATCGAACACTTGCTCGATCAGCCATTTACATCAGGCAGCAGAATCCGCATTATGCCCGACGCCCATGCCGGAGCCGGCTGCACGATCGGCACAACCATGACCGTCCTGGATAAAGTCGTGCCAAACATGGTCGGCGTGGACATCGGCTGTGGTATGGAAACGGCGGTTTTGGCTGACAAAAGCCTCGATCCCGGCCGGCTCGACAGGCTGATCCATGCCGTTATTCCCAGCGGATTCGACATTCGCGACCAAGCGCATGCCTTCAGTGCGAAAATCGAGCTGGGGCAGCTTCGCTGCCGGGATGCCGTTCATATGAAGCGGGCTGTTTTAAGCATCGGCACTTTAGGCGGCGGCAATCATTTCATCGAAGTGGACCGCGATGAACAAGACCGG
>CAYRWC010000090.1:0-9390 GCA_964427795.1 uncultured Oscillospiraceae bacterium
CTATACAGGATCATAACGGACCTGTACATGGCTGCCGCCGGCAAAACCGGCTGCCTCCGGATCAGGCAAAAAAGTCAAAAACCATAATCAAAAGCGGGATAGAAATAATGGACGCTAAAGTGGATAAGGCGATGATTTGGGAAGCCAGGCCGGCATCCTGTTTGTAACGGGTGGCAAAAAGCGCCGTTACCGCGGCCGTCGGCGCGGCGGCCGGAATCAGGCAGGCCAAGGCGACTTCCCGGGACATCGGTATCAGGCTGAGCGGAATCATCATCAGGCAGGGAACGATCAACAACCGCAAAGCAACGGCCAGAAAAACCTGGCGGTCGCGGAAAAGACTCCTCAGGTTGGCGGCAGCCATTTGTGAACCGATGATGATCATGGCAAGCGGCGTATTGATCGCCGCCAGGCTATCGACAACGGTCGACAGGATTGGCGGCAGGCTGATGCTGGCCAGGAAAAGCGGCAGCGCCACCAGAATGGAGAGGGTGCCCGGGTTGATCAAAGCGCGGCGCAGATTGATTTCATGCCGGTTGTCGGCCATGAGAACGATGCCGTATGTCCACTGCGCGATGTTGAACACGGTAATATAAAACGATCCGTAGAATACGCCTCGCTGGCCCAAAACGGCATTAAGCAGAGGAATGCACATGAAGCCGCAATTGGAAAAGACAACGGCGAATTCAAATACTTTGCGGCGGGCGCCGGGATAACGCCGGAAAACAAATTTTGCGATCAGAGCGCCTGCGGCGTGAGTCGCCAGGGCGCTGACCGAGGAGATCAGGATGCCCCGCAGAAGGGAGGCGTCAAAAGGCATTTGAAAAGAACTGATGATCACGCAAGGCGTGACGATGATCAGCAGCAGGTTGGTCATCTGCTGGCTGCCGATTTCGGTGACAAGATGCATTTTACTGGCCAGGTAACCGATACCGATCAAAAGAAAGAGAATCAAAACCTGACTGGCGACGATGGCCGCGTTTTCAAAAACCATATTTGTTTCATGCCCCCCGACATCCTGACTTGATCAGACGTCGTTCTTAAGAATGCCATGACTGTTAGGAAACTGCAAGGTCCCCACAGAGTATAAATCGTGATTCATTCATTTTTATCTGGTTTTCCGGAGCTTGCAGATGGCGTATAATCAAAGTGTCGTTCAAGTAAAAAATAATGACAAAAGGGAGGCGAAAGTGATGAGGCGAATTGGTCTGTTAACCAGCGGCGGAGACTGCCAGGGCTTAAACACAGCTTTGCGCGGCGTTGCCAAGGCTTTGTATGAAGAGACGGATCAACCGACATTGATCGGATTTCAGGATGGATATCGCGGTTTGATGGTCAACGATTTCCGGATTATGAGTCCTGGTGATTTTTCCGGATTATTGACGATCGGCGGCACAATTCTCGGAACATCGCGCCAGCCCTTTAAACAGGTTAACCAGCCTCTTTATCCCGATCGGCCGGATAGTCCGGATAAACTGACGGCCATGCTGCAGACATATAAAAAGCAGCAGCTGGACGGCCTGGTCATCCTGGGCGGCAACGGCACCCATAAAACAGCCGCCTTATTGGCGGAAAACGGCTTAAATATCATAACGCTGCCTAAAACGATCGATAATGATTTATGGGGTACGGATATAACCTTCGGCTTTCAAAGCGCCGTCGATATAGCGACATCCGTGGTCGACGGCATCCATACCACGGCGACATCGCACGGCCGGATCTTTGTGATCGAATTGATGGGTCATAAAGCCGGCTGGCTGACGTTGCATGCCGGCTTGGCCGGCGGCGCCGATGTTATTTTGCTTCCGGAATTGCCATATCGTCTGGAGTATATTGTCAAGGCTCTGGAGAAACGTCAGAGCCAGCAAAAGCGTTTTTCGATCATTGTCGTGGCGGAAGGCGCCGTTGCGGCCGATGAAACCGGACCGCAGGCCGAGGGGAGGCGCGGCGGCCGGAAAACCTGGCGCTATCCCTCGATTGCCTACCAACTGGCCCATGACCTGGGCGACCAGACCGGTCAGGAGATCCGGGTGACCGTCCCCGGCCATTTCCAGCGCGGCGGCCAGCCTTGTCCCTTCGACCGGGTTTTGGCGACGACGCTGGGTACGGCGGCGGCGAAAATGATCGGTCAGAACCGCTACGGATTTATGATCGGCATGCAGAATCAGCAGATTGTTCCGGTGCCTTTGGCACAGGTGGCCGGCAAGCTCAAAACCGTACCGCCGGATTCTCTGTTGATTCGTTCAGCCAAGGCTCTGGGCGTGTCTTTTGGCTGCTGACGGAGGTTTTGACGATGGCCAGGAAAAAATTGTTCGCGGCTATTGATGTCGGTTCTCATGAAATCCAAATGCAGATTGCCGAACTGAGCAAGGGAGAAATGCCGCTCATGGTGGAAACCATCCGCCGGACCCTGCCGGTTGGAACGGATACTTATATAAGCGGTAAAATCAGTCAGCCCGTTCTGGAAGCTTGTATAGAAGTGCTGCAAGGTTTTGTCGAACAATTGAAAACATACCGGATCGGCGCTTACCGAGCTGTTGCGACGAGTGCTTTCAGGGAAGCGTCCAATCGGGCTTTTGCCTTGGATCAGATCAACCGCGCCAGCGATCTGGATATCGAAGTCCTCAGCAATGCGGAAGAACGGGCTTATCATATTTTAGCCACGTCGGTCAAAATGGAGCATTTTAATGAACTGATCCGGCAAGGCACGCTGCTGGTCGATATCGGAGCCGGCAGCATTCAGGTAACCGTTTACGATAAGGAACAGTTTATTTTCAGCCAGAACATGCTTTTGGGTTCGCTGAGGATCCGCGAACTGCTGTCCGATCTGGAAAGGCGGGCCGGCGACTTCACCGGCTTGATGGAAGAATACATATCCAGCGACCTTGATTACTATCATTTGCTGGAACCGAAAGGCATTTTATATAAGAACCTGGTTGTTCTGGGCGGCGAAATGGCGTATCTGAAGAAATTGGCCGGTTATGATCCGGAGGCTACGGCAGTACTGCCGGGCAAGCAGTTCGACCAGCTTTATCAGCAGCTTCTGGACAGCCGGCCGCTCGATCTTTCCTTGAACAGGGATATTCCGGCCGAACACGCCACTTTGCTGCTGCCGGCCGCGATTATTCTGCGTAAATTTATCCGTTTTACCGGGGTGAACAGCATCATGTTGCCGGCCGCAACCTTGTGCGACGGTATCCTGATTGATTTCGCCCGTAAAAAACACGGTTTTGTGCCGGAACATGACTTGAACGGCGATGTTATATCGGCTTGCCGCAATATTGCCAAACGGTTTCGCATTGATCTTCGCCACACCGATTTTGTTGAGAAACAAGCCCTCTTGATCTTCGATGAAACCAGCCGGCTTCATCGTTTGAACAGCCGGCAGCGCTTGCTTTTACAGGCTGCAGCCATTTTGCACGACTGCGGTAAATATGTTAATATGTCTAAACATAATATTCGTTCATATAATATTATCATGGCTACGGAACTGATCGGTCTGAGCAGGCGTGAACGGGATATCGTCGCCTGGACGGCCCGATTCCATACTGGAAAGACGTTTAGCGACGAGAGCAGTTATACGGATTTGGATGCAGCCGATCAGCTGGTCATCGCCAAGTTATCGGCTCTGCTGCGGCTGGCCGATGCTTTGGATACCGCTCATCAGCAGAAAATCAGTGATGTTTCCGTGCAAATCGGCGAATCAGAACTGATTCTTTCTGTCATGTCCCGGCAAGAAGTGACTTTGGAGATTTGGTCGCTGGAGAAAAAAGGCGAATTATTTCGCGAATTGTTTGGCTGCCAGCCGAAAATCAAGATCAGGAGAATGACTTTATGAAGGACAATCGCGATAAAAAAAGCAAGCAACTCACGCCGCAAGAGGAGCAGCTGCCACCTTATTTAAACCGTGAACTCAGCTGGCTCGAGTTTAACGACCGGGTTTTGGAAGAAGCGCGGGATACGCAGAATCCCCTTTTAGAACGATTGAAATTTTTGGCGATAACTTGTTCCAATCTCGATGAATTTTTCATGATCCGGGTAGCTTCACTGAAGGATCTGGTCAACGCCGGTTTCGATCAGCCTGATCCGGCCGGATTGAATCCGCAGCAGCAGCTGACCGCCATATCTGAACGGACCCATCAGATGGTAACCCGGCAATATTCGACCTATAACCGTGCTCTGCTGCCTGGTTTGGGCAAACAAGGCATACGGATTCTGGAAGCCGCGGAGCTGACGGATGACCAAAAAGCTTATACGGCGCATTATTTCCGCTCGACCATATTTCCGATTCTGACGCCGATGGCCGTCGACGCAGCCAGACCTTTTCCGTTGATCGGCAACCGGTCGCTTAACTTGTGCGTACGTATCGACCGTACCCGAGAAGGACAAGATGCAGCGGAACCCGATTTTGCGATTATCCAGGTTCCGTCCGTGATCTCCAGATTAGTCGGGCTGCCTTCTGCAACCGGCCAGGAAAACAACCGCGAATACATTTTGCTTGAGGATGTTATCCGGATGTATCTCGGTCAGCTGTTCAGCGGCGTTTCTCTGGGTCCGGCCGGGTGTTTCCGGATCATGCGCAATGCCGACCTGGATCTGGATGAAGAAGACGCCGCCGATTTGTTGAAGCAGATCGAAAAGCAGTTGAAAATGCGCCAATGGGGCGAAGTTATCCGACTGGAAGTGGAAGATGACTTCAATGACGCTTTATTGAAACACCTGATCGCTGAATTGGATATCGACAGTCCAGATATATATCTGATCAACGGTCCGCTTGATCTGACTTTTCTGAACCGCCTCTATAACCTAACCCAGCGCTCCGATCTGCGGTATCCTGAATATGATCCGCAGCCCAGTCCGCAATCAGATCCGGAGGATATTTTTTCGGCAATCCGGCAGCATGATATTTTGCTGCATCATCCATATGAATGTTTTGATCCGGTAGTCCAGTTGGTGCGCAGCGCGGCCGAAGATCCGGAAGTCCTGGCTATCAAACAAACCCTGTACCGAGTCAGCGGCAATTCGCCGATCGTCCGCTGCCTGGCCGATGCCGCTGAGCGGGGCAAACAGGTTATGGTCCTGGTGGAATTAAAAGCCCGCTTCGATGAGGAAAACAACATCCATTGGGCCCGTAAGCTGGAACAGGCCGGCTGCCACGTCATCTACGGATTGGTCGGATTAAAGACGCACAGTAAAATCACGCTGGTTGTCCGGCGTGATGAGGATGGCATCCGGCGGTATGTCCATCTGGGGACCGGCAATTATAATGATCTGACGGCACGGTTTTATACCGATTTGGGTTTGATGACTTGTTCGGAAAGTATAGGCCATGACGCATCGGCTTTCTTCAATATGCTGTCCGGCTATTCGGCGCCGCAAAGCTGGCATAAACTGATTCCGGCGCCTTTCTGGCTGCGCGGCGAGCTGGTTAGTAGAATCGAGCAGGAAATCCGCCTGGCCAAAGCCGGCCGGCCGGCCCGGATTATTGTGAAGACGAACTCCCTTGTCGACAGCCCTTTAATCGACAAACTTTACCAGGCTTCACAAGCCGGCGTGCAAATCGATCTCATCGTACGGGGTATTTGTTGCCTGCGGCCCGGTGTACCTGGACTTTCGGAACATATTACTGTTCGCAGCATCATCGGCCGATTTCTTGAACACAGCAGAATTTTTTATTTTTTTAATGATGGACAAGAAGACTTGTTTCTTTCCAGTGCCGACTGGATGCCGCGCAACCTGGACCGGCGCATCGAACTGATGTTTCCGATCGAAGATCCGGCTATCTGGAAGAGAATTATGGATATTTTAACGATTCAGTTGGCCGATACCGACCGGGCTCGGATTATGCTGCCGAACGGGAGATATATACGGGTCGATAAACGGGGCAAACCGCATTTGAACTGTCAGGAATATTTATGCCGCGCGGCTATCGAAGCGGCGCGGCATCAGCAGGATGAGCCGGCGGATTTCCGTCTGGAGCCGGCGGAGCATGATTAATCGGCCGTTTCTGCCGCGGTTCCGTCCGACCCGCTCGTGCCGGTTCCCGGAATCAGGGTGTCGGAGACGCCGGTTTCGGTAATACCGGTAAAGTAATCATCAGGAATGACAAAACGGACCAGAAGGTAACTGATGACGCCTAAGATGATAAACATGCCGATAATGATCAACGCCGACCAGAAGCAGCCTAAGGTTGTACCCTTGAATAAATCCTTGCGGCGTTTCTTTTTTTGTTCCGGTGTCAGGGGGACCCTATTGTTGGGATTGGATGAATACAGGAAAGCGCCGCATTTTTTACATACACTTTTACCTTTGGGATTTTCGGTTCCGCATTTGGAACATTTCATAAATTTGTGAAGACCTCCTGCGCCGTGATCGCTTCATTAATAACGTTTATACACCATCGGGCTGTTTTTGTACAGCAGAGGCGATCGGCAGGCGTTCGCACGCGGCACGGAGCGCAGACCTCCGGAACAATGCGGCGACATTGACAGATGAGGCGGCAGGATGCTAAATTTACAGGATAACCGGCGTGCAACCGGAATGATTGCAGTCGGAGGACCCTGTTGACGCCAAAGGCGGAAGGAGCAGATATGGATTTTCGTATACAAATCGTTGACTGGCTGGCCCGAAACACCGGACTGGCGGCAGCACAAATCGATGAGTGGCTGGAGATTCCGCCGCAATCTGAACTCGGCGACTACGCTTTCCCTTGTTTTCGTTTAGCGCGCACTTTACATAAGGCGCCGGCTGATATTGCCAGAGATCTGGCGGCCGGAGCCGAAAAAAAACTGGAAAATATAGAACGCGTCCAAGCTATTAACGGATATTTGAATTTTTTTATTGACCGCCGCCGTTATATCGGTCAGGTAATCGATCGGACCCTGGCGGCCGGCGAACGTTTGGGACAGTCTGACGAAGGGCAGGGAAAAACCGTCATCATTGAATTTTCATCACCCAATATTGCCAAGCCCTTCCATATCGGCCATGCTTTTACGACGATTCTCGGCCACGCGTTGTATAAAATTTACGACCGGCTCGGTTATCAAACCGTACGTATGAATCATCTGGGCGATTACGGCACCCAATTCGGTAAACTGATCGTAGCGTATCGTTTATGGGGCGACGAGCAGGCGCTCGAGAAAAATCCGATACAAGAACTGCTGCGGATTTATGTTCATTTCCATGAAGAAGCGAAGGATAAACCGGAGCTGGACGAACAGGCTCGGGATGCTTTCCGCCGTCTCGAAGCCGGGGAAGCAGACGAAATGGCTCTGTGGCAGCGTTTCCGCGACTTGAGCCTGAAAGAATTCGCCGCGGTTTATCAGCGCCTGGGCGTGTCGTTTGACAATTATAACGGCGAAAGCTTCTATTCCGACCGCATTCCGGCCGTTATCGACCTGCTGAAAAAGAATAATCTGCTGATTGAAAGCAAGGGCGCTCAAGTTGTTATGCTTGATGAATACGGCTTGCCGCCCTGCATTATCCTGAAATCCGATGGCACGACGATTTATGCTTCCCGTGATATTGCCGCCGTCTTATATCGGATAGAGAAATATCACTTCTATAAAAATATTTATGTGGTCGGAACACCGCAAGCTCTTCATTTCAAACAAGTCTTTTCCGTGTTGGCCAAAGCGGGTATACCGCAAGCGGCCGACTGTGTACATGTCGGGTTTGGCCTGGTCAAGTTTCCCGACCGGAAACTGTCTACCCGCAGCGGCGACGTGATCTTCCTCTCCGATCTCTTGAGCGAGAGCGTTGACAAGACCCTGGAAATTATCCGCCAGAACGCCCAGCTCCGCCAGACCGATATGAGTGAAGAAGAAATGCGGCAAATTGCTGAAAAAATCGGCTTAGGCGCGGTAACCTATACCTTCCTGAAGAACGGACGCGAACGGGACATCATTTTTTCCTGGGAGGAAATGCTCGACTTCGAGGGCGATTCGGCGCCTTATGTCCAGTATACGTATGCCCGGGCGCGCAGCATTCTGCGCAAGGCGGACCTGGAAGACAAAGCGGCCGACCTGCGGCCGCAGGATTTGGAGTTGTTGGCGACCGACGATGAATTTGCCCTGGCAAAGCTGCTTGACGGTTTCAGCACTTCGATACGGAAAGCCGCCGAACTTTATGAACCGTATATCTTAGTACGTCAGGTGACTTCATTAGCCAGAGCTTTTAACAAATACTACAATCACGAACCGATTTTGGGGACGGAAAATCCGGCTTTGCGCCGGGCGCGTCTTGCTTTGCTACAGGCCGTATGTCTGGCCATAAGGACCGGGCTGAATCTGGTAGGGATTGAAGCGGTTGAACGGATGTGATCAATGATGCCGGCGGAGCGTTGCCTGCCTTTTGCGAAAATCGCTTATCAACGGGCTGACTGGACAAAAATCGGTCTGGATATGCGGCATGCCAGACTCCATTTATGTTTGGCGTTCAATCCGGACGGCGCTGTCGGGGCTGTACGGGAAATGCAGGCTGTCATGCGCCATTATCAAACGATGGCTTCACTGGCGCAAATCCGTCATGACCAGCAAACCGGGCATCCTTATTATGCCGCTGAACAAGCCTACTATGATCAGGCCGATGCACAATTCGACCAGCAGCGGCAGCAGTTTTATCATACTCTGTTGAATTCACGCCATCGGCCTGCTCTGGAGAAAACATTCGGCACGCTGATCTTTGTCAAAGCCGAAAACCACCGGCGCATCATTCAGCCGGAAATCGTGCAGGAACTGGCGTTGGAAAATCAACTGGTAACCCGTTATGAACAGCTGATGTCCGGATTAACGGCGGATTATCAGGGCCGGCTTTTACCGTTGGCTCAGCTTGAGCCGGATCTGGAATCACCGGACCGCGAGGTCCGCCAATCGGCTCATCAGGCTATGGCGCAGGCCTTGCAAACCCAATCTGCGGAGTTGGATCAGCTTTTTGACCAACTGTCGTCAGTCCGGCAAGCGATCAGCCGGAAATTGGGTTATACCCGTTTTACCGATCTGGGTTACCGGCGTATGGAACGTTTTGATTATCGTCGTGATCAGATCGAGCGTTTACGGGAAAACATCCTGCGCTATATTGTACCGGTGACCCAGGAGATCCGCCGTTTGCAAAAACGCAGGCTAAAGCTGGATCATCTTTATTATTATGATTTGCCCTGCCTTTTTCCGGAAGGCAATCCGAAGCCTCAGATCCCGCCGGAGGAACTGGCATCGGCAGCCGGCGGCGTCATGGCCAAAATGACCGGACAGGACCCCTCTTTTTTACAGCAGATGATCGACGGTGGTTATCTGGATATCGCCGCCCGGCCGGAAAAAGTGCAGGGGGGCTACTGCACGACCCTCTATGAACCGGCGATGCCATTCATTTTGCTTAATGCCGCAGGAACCGCCCAGG
>CAYRWC010000091.1:0-9352 GCA_964427795.1 uncultured Oscillospiraceae bacterium
TTATATTCGCTGGGCATCACCCGATTGGCCAGCCAGAATCATTGCCCCTATGCCGCTGTCCGCGAAGCTTTCCTGACCGCCGGACATTGTCCGGATCTTTTATGCAGCGACGGAATCCACCCCAACGAAAAAGGACATCAGCTCATGCAACAGGTTTTTACAGAATTATCGGCTTCTGCCGCCGGATAAAAAATGCCCATTGCCTCTAAAAAAAGATATAATAGATGCGGACGCCGTTTTCGGCGCCCGATATCGTTCAGGAGGCGGACAAGCCATGGATCTGGCTAAAGAATTGCGTCATGTGCCCAATTTTCCCAAAGAGGGCATCGATTTTATTGACATCACAACCGTTTTGAAAAACGCGCAGGCGTTTAAGGCGACAATCGACCAAATGGCCGAATTAGCCGGAGATCTGGATTTCGATATGGTTATCGGCTCCGAATCGCGCGGTTTTATTCTCGGAGCGCCGCTGGCCTACGCGACGGGCCGGGGATTTGCCCCTGTACGCAAACAGGGCAAGCTACCGTCGGAAACCGTCAAAGCGGAATATGCTTTAGAGTATGGCACGGATATCCTTGAATTGCACGTTGACGCGATAAAACCGGGACAACGCGTTCTGGTCGTCGATGATCTCCTGGCGACCGGCGGTACGGCTCTGGCCAATTGTCAGATGGTGGAAGCCTTAGGAGGCACCGTTGCCGGCGTTATCTTTTTTGTCGAGCTGATCGATCTGGGCGGACGGGAAAAACTGGCCGGCTACCCGGTTCGGGCTTTAGTGCAGATTAAAGAAAATTCCCTTTGAAATCCTGGGCGCATTGGCTGGGCGCGCAGCCCGTCAATTGCCGGAATGCCCGGTAAAAAGCCGAATAATCGGTAAATCCGCATTGACAGGCAACCAGATTGGGGCTTAATCCCTGCTGCAGCAGCGATCTGGCCTGGATAATCCGTTTTTGCGTCAGGTATTCAAGGACCGTGGCGCCGGTTGCCCGCTTGAAGGTTCGGCATAAATGGTATTTGCTGACAAAGAAATAACCGGCCAGCTGATCGAGCGACAGATGTTCGGCCAGGTGGGCGTTCAGGTAATCGACAATCTCGCTGACGAGCGTTCGAGTAATCATGCTGGACGGCTGGTCGCTCTGGCGGGGGCGCCGGCGGCAGCCGGTCAGCAGGGTGAGGATCTCAACCAATATGGCCCGGCTCATCAACATCGATTCATCATCCGGCAGCAGACTGGCGCGGTCCAGCCTGCTGAACGCGGCGATCAATTCCGGATAGCGCTGCACCAGAAAAACCGGCGGCTCCGCCGTCATAACCGCAGAAGCGGCATCGCGGCCGCCGAAACTCTCCAATAGAAAATCCCGTCCCTCATCCGGCAGGATGCCGGCGGAAAAATGCAGCGCGCAGCGTTCATAAGGACTGCTGCCGGTCAGGTGAAAATAGTGGAAAGCACCCGGCCGCAGCAAAACCAGGGTATAGGGATTCAAATGGATCCGGCTGCCTTCAACATAGTATTCACCTGATCCGCTGATAAAAAAATACAACTCATATTGTACGTGGCAATGGCGCGTACCGGTATCCGGCTGCTCATCCAGCGAATGATGGTAAATCATATCGGTTCGCGTCAACCTGGCCAGAACCGTCATTTTGCACCTCCGGCAAACGATTACTGTGCTTCAGGATGAGCAAGATCTGCAATCGTGAAGCGCAATTTAAGCATCAATATGCCGTTAGTATACCGATAAAATGGACGTGTGGCAAAAGGTTTTTGCCAGGTCATTTTAGTCGATTCAGGAGGTTTATATGGAGATTTTTCAACTAACGGGCTTTGCTGATGAAGCGGCCGTCAATCTGCCGGAACAAATAGAAGCGATGAAAGCCTGCGGGCTGCATTTTGTCGAGCTCAGACAAGTCGACGGCATTAATATCGGCAGCTTCAGTGAGGAAAAAGCGCGATCGGTTGCCGCTACCCTGAATGGTGCCGGAATCGGCGTGTCCTGCCTGGGTTCGCCGGTCGGCAAAACCGTTCTGGACACATCGTTTGAGCCGGTTGCCGAAATGATGCGCCGCCTTTGTGAAAACGCTCATATCCTGAAAACCCGTTATATCCGGATTTTCAGCTTCTATCTGCCCAAGGGGCAAACCGCGGCCGAATGCCGCGGCGAAGTGATCGACCGCCTGGGCCGCTTGCTGGATATTGCCGAAAAGCAGGAGATAACCCTGCTGCATGAAAACGAGCGGGACATCTATGGCGATACCCGCGAACGCTGCCTGGATCTGCATCGGGCGCTGGGCGTCAGATTACGCGGCATTCTCGATCCGGCCAATTATCTGCTGGTCGGCACCGATCCTCTGGCCGCGATGCATGATCTGGAGCCCTGGATCGACTATATCCATATCAAGGACGTCCGTCTGGCCGACAATCGGATCGTGCCGGCCGGCGCCGGCGACGGGCAGATTCCGGAGATCCTGCGGATCATGTCCCGCAAGCCGGGCTGCCATTTCCTGTCGGTGGAGCCCCACCTGACGCTTTTTGCCGGACGCGACCAGTTTGAAAAGAGCACCGGCGCGGTTTTGCCCAAAGCATCGGATGATTTCGTCTATACTGACGGAACGTCGGCATTTATTGCAGCCGTGTCGGCGACCAGGGCGCTCGTTGACGCCTGGAAGAAAGAAGGCGCTTAAATGATTGTTGGTGCTCAGCTTTATACAGTAAGAGATTTCTGCCGGACAGAGGATGATTTTGCCGCGACTATGGAGAAAATCGCCGGCATGGGCTATACATCGGTTCAGGTTTCCGGCATCGGCCCCATTCCGGCCGACCGCATCCGCTATCATTGTGACCGCAATCATCTGCGCGTCGCCGTGACCCATACGCCGCCGGACCGGGTTCGCCGGGAAACAGCCGCCGTTATCGAAGAACATAAGATCATGGGCGCCGATTATGTCGGCATCGGCGGACTGCCGGGCGAATATCCCCGCACACCGGCCGGCATCGACGCCTTCATGGCCGATTTTGCCGCGGCGGCCGAACAATTGTCCGCCGCCGGCCTGCCGCTCCAATATCACAACCATGACTTCGAACTGGCACAGTTTGACGGCCAGACGCTTTTGGAACGTTTAGTCGCCGGCATGCCGGCGGAATTGATGGGTTTCATTCCCGACACCTATTGGCTGCAGGCGGGCGGCCTGGATCCGGCGGCCTGGATCCGCGGGCTGAAAGGCCGGGTGCCGGTCGTCCACTTAAAGGACATGACCATGCAAGGCCGGGAACGGATCATGGCTCCCGTCATGTCCGGCAATATGAATTTTACCGCCATCCTGGATGCCTGCCGTGACGCGGGAACCCAATGGCTGATGGTCGAACAGGACACCTGCGTCGGCTCCCCGCTCGATTGCCTGGCCGAGAGCTATCGCAATCTGAAACGCGCCGGCTGCCGCTGACGGAAAAATCGAGGTATCGCATATGACAGAGAAAAAGGATTTCGTATCCGTCGGCATCATCGGGATCGGCAATATGGGATCGGTTCATGCCGGCAATATCGCCGGGGATAAAATACCCGGACTCCGTCTGGCCGCGGTGGCCGATATCGATCCTGCCCGCCGCCGCTGGGCTGAGGAAAACTTGCCCCAATCGGTAAAAATCTTCGCGTCTGCGGAGCAGCTGATCGGATTGCCCGGCCTTGACGCCGTTATTGTGGCTGTGCCGCATTACGGTCATGCACCCCTGACGGTTTACGCGCTGGAACACGGTTTGCATGTGCTTTGCGAGAAGCCCGCGTCGGTGACGACCCGCATGGCCCGCTCTATGAACGAAGCGGCCGACCGGACCGGCAAAATATTCGCCCTGATGTATAACCAGCGAACCAATTCCTTATACAAGCGGATGAAAGAAATCATGGACAGCGGCGAGCTGGGACCGATGAAACGCTGCAACTGGATCATCACCAATTGGTATCGTTCGCAAAGCTATTACAACAGCGGCAGCTGGCGGGCAACCTGGGCCGGCGAGGGCGGCGGCGTCCTTCTGAACCAGTGCCCGCATAATCTCGATCTCTGGCAATGGATCTGCGGCATGCCGCAGATGATCAGCGCTCATTGTCATGAGGGCAAGTGGCATGATATCGAAGTCGAAGACGATGTGACGGCTTATGTTGAGTATCCGAACGGCGCCACCGGCTGCTTTATCACATCGACAGCCGATACGCCGGGCACGAACCGGCTCGAAGTCCTGTGCGACGGCGGCAAGATGGTCATGGAAAACGACAGTCTTATCCTTTACCGCCTGAATATGCCGGAACGGCAATTTAACGCCACGCATCAAGCCGGTTTCGGCGAGCCGGGATTTGTGACCGAGCCTCAGATAACCGACGGCAGCAATCCACAGCATAACGGTGTTTTGGCGGCGTTTGCCCGAGCGATTTTATACGGCGAGCCTCTGATTGCGGACGGCCGCGAAGGCATCCGCGGTCTGACGCTGTCCAATGCCATGCACCTTTCCAGCTGGCTTGGCCGGCCGATAGAACTGCCTTTGGACGAAGCTCTTTTTGACAGCGAATTGCAAAAGAAAATTGCCGGATCAAAATTGAAGAACGGCAAGAGTCAAGTGTTGAACATGGAGCATAGTTGGATATGACGAATCAAAAAGAAGACCTGAAACAATATCGCGTCGGTTTGGCCGGCTGCGGCAACATCGCTCCGATGCATACACAGGCTTTGACGGCTATGCCGCAGGTCAGGCTGATCGGTCTCGCCGATCCGGACAGGGAGGCTGCGCTAAGGCTCAAAAACACCATCGCCACAGGCGATGCACCGGTTTGTTATGACACGCTGGCCGAATTGCTGGCAGCCGAGAAACCGGATGTTGTCCACATCTGCACGCCTCATGTCGAGCATGTGCCGTTGGCTGTTCTGGCGCTTCAGCAGGGCTGTCATGTCCTGATGGAGAAACCGCCGGCCATTGATTTGAAAAGCCTGAACGAATTGGCGCAGGCTGCCGCGGCTTCCGGCCGGGCTCTGGGCATTTGCTTCCAGAACCGCTACAATTCATCGTCACAGCAAGCCCGCGTCCTTTTGCAGTCCGGTCTTGCCGGCCGTATTTTGGCCGCCCGGGGTTTTGTCACCTGGGATCGTGACGCGGCCTATTACGGGCAGGCCGAATGGCGTGGCAAATGGGCTTCCGAGGGCGGCGGGGTCATGATCAATCAGGCGATCCACACGCTGGATTTGCTCATTTGGCTGGCCGGACGCCCGATGCAGGTGGAAGGGCATATCGCCAACCGCCATTTGCAGCAGACCATAGAAGTCGAAGATACAGCCGAATTTCTCATGACCCTGGAAAACGGAGCCAAGGCGCTTTTTTACGCGACGACAGCCTACAGCAGCGACGAGCCGGTATTCCTGGAAATCCGCTGCGAGCAGTTCCGGATCCGGCTGGAAGGCGATCAACTGATTCTGTTCAACGCGGAAGGCGAACTGTTGACGGATGAACAACAAAACCGTCTTCTGCGCCTGGCTGCCGATCAGGTCGATGAAGGGCGCAGAACCCGTCCGGATATTTTCCCGGCTGATCTCTATCAATCGAAAACCGGCAATCCGGCAACATCCGGCAAATCATGCTGGGGACAAGGCCACAGCCGGCTGATCGGTGCTTTTTACCAATCTTTGGCTGAGGAACGGCCGTTCCCGATCAATATAGACGAGGGCAGCCGGGCGCTCCGCGTTCTGCTGGCGGTCTATGAATCGAGCAGGAGCGGAGCGCCGGTTATCCTGAATTAAAGAATCCGGAAGGACCCGGCAATGCAGAATATCAAACGTCCGGCATAGCATATCGCCCGGCGCCATGGTAAAATACTTCTATCTCGTCGGCCTGCAATCCGCGGCGCCGCCGGGACGGAGGTATTTTTTATGGAAATCAGACGTCTTGACGCGACTAATCCGGATGAAGTTCTGGCTTCACGGCAAGTGACTGCCGTTGCTTTTCGCACCGGTGATCATTACCGCAGTACGCTGGATGAGTTGAAGCAATTGGAAAAGACCGGCAATACGCTGCCGGATCCGGCAAAAAGCGATCCGCCTTATGCTTTATGGGGCGCGTATCTGGATAATCGCCTGATCGCTCAGGTTCAGGGTCTTGATTATCAGATGCGTTATGAGAATCAAGTGGTCCCGATGTGCGGTATCGGCGGCGTGGCAACCTTGCCGGAATATCGCCGGCAGGGTTCTGTAAAAGAGATCATGCGGCATTTGCTGCGGGACAGCCGCAGCCGGGGCCAGGTTTTTTCATATTTGTATCCTTTTTCTTATGCGTTTTACGGCCGGTTTGGTTATGGCCATGGCTGCCGCTGCTGGCATGTCGAAATCCCTATTGCCGCGTTCCGCGCTTTGCCGGAAACCGGCAGTGTCAAACGCTATGACGCATCGGATCTGCCGGCGGTCAAGGCGGTGTACGACCGCTTTTCCGCCGGGATGAACGGCATGGTTGTACGCGGCGCCGCTGCCTGGAGCCAGCTGCTGGACAAGGACCCTTATCTGGAACAGTGCTACACCTATCTCTGGTCCGATGATGCCGGGAAAGCCGGAGCCTGGATGAACTTTGAAACGATAAAGCAATCGGGAGGCGACTGCTTCCATATTATCGACTGGGCCGCCGTATCGGCGACGGCCTTGCGGGGTTTGCTGGCTTTTATCAATCGTTTTGCCGATCAATATGCCAAAGTCCAGCTGACCTTACCGTTAAGCTGCGATCTGTCGACCTTGTTTCCCGAGCCTTATGTCCTGTCTCATAAGCTGGGCTTTAACGGACAGATACGAGTCGTCGATATCCAGACAGCCTTGACCATGCTGCAGCGTCCGCTTTGGCTGTCCGATTGCTTCAATAAAACAGGCGCCGCACCGGATAAGGACCGGGTGATAACCATCGATGTCGACGACGATTTTCTGCCGGAAAACAGCGGTATCTATCGATTGGACTTAAATGGAGCGGCAAACGCCGTCTCTTTCCAATCGGCTATGCCGGCCGGCAGTGCCGCGACGGATACGGCGGATCTGTATGTCTCGGCGCGCCTGCTGGCTACGCTGCTGCTGGGCAGCCAAGGCCTGAACGATTTGCGCGAGCACCCGGAGATCCGTTGGAACGCGGCTTTGACGCCAGAACGAAAAATCCTGCTTGAAGCCATGTTCCCCAGAAAAAATGCTGCTATAGCCGACTACTTTTAACCGGTGCAAGTGAGATGACAGCATGGAAAGAAGGTATAACGGATGCTGACGGTAAAAGCAACCCCCCATCTGGCCGGTTTAGCTATCAGCGGCGATTATGACGATCTTCAGCGTCTTTATGATGCCTTGATGGCCGTTGTTGATGATTATGGCGATGATAATGAAGACGAAACCGATTATGAAATGCCGGCCTTATATATCCTCGCATTGTGTTACGAATTGCGGCATGCCCATCAGGGTGAGCGCTGGCTGGAGTTCATTGACAACGGCTTCAGCGAAGAGGTGCAGCAGCGTCAGAAATCCTTGGGGCCTCAGCGCAATGTATACTATCAAACCCGCGTCGCCGTCCCGGAAATCCTATTCGATCTGATGGTCCTGGATGACTTTATCAAGCAATATCGGCATAAAACGCCGTGTGGCGAACTGGACCGCGACATAACTTGCGTCCGCTGGTTTCAGGCGGAAGCTACCCAGGCTCTGTGCGGCTTGCTGGATGAAAAAGCGGCTGCCCGCCTGGTCCAGCTGATGCATGGTCCGGAATCCGAACTGCGGTTCAGCGGGTATTATACGCAGTATGTTGATTATCAGACCAGCCGTTATTTGAAGGCGGCGCCGGATAAGCGTCTGGCGCAGATTTTACCCTTAGCCAGGCGTTTTCATGAACGGGGCGCCTCGTATATGCGCCTGGCGGAGGAACTGGAAGAAACGGCGGAAGAATTGTCTTGTTCGATCAGTGATTTACAGCCGGTCGACGAACCGAAAGAACTGAACGATGAGGAATGGTAAGCCGGCCGAACCGGTCTGCCGGGAGAGGGAAGTTGGATCAATCGGCGATTGAACAGCTGAATCGGTCTTTCCATCTGCCGGATCATCCGGTTGTTTTCCGTCTGACTGCCGGTTTGGCTTTTTGTTCGCGCGAACCGTACCGGACACCGGCTTTGCGGCTGGAGCCCGGCCAACCGGCGCGGCTGGTCCGCGAAGCGTCCAATGCCCAGGATTCTCAGGCCATCCGGGTGGAGACGACGGATGGCACGCCCGTGGGCTATCTTTATGCCGTTGAAGCCTGCTATTTATCCATTTTAATGGATTATTGCCGGGACAGCCGCGACCCGGCCGGCGAGCTGGCCGACAGAACCCGTATCCGCGGCATTTTAACCGGCGCGCAACCCGGACAACAAGAAAATCGCCGTTTGCGCTATCCCAAGATCACGCTTGATATAAAGCTGGAACTGCGTCAAGCCTGGCCTTTATTTACCATTTTAGCTATCCTGCAAATCAAAACCGAAAGCCGGGAACCGCTGCCGATCCTTGCCGCGAATTCCTGGCTGAACGCTCTGCCGGAATTGCAAAACCGGTACAGGTGCCTGGGCCATGACCGGTTTGTCCTGCCGCCGCTTCTGGCGGAAGCCTGGATCGAACTGACCGGGTCCGGGACGCGGATCGCCGGCGAAACATAATTCAAGCCGGATTTTATTGGGAAATTTCTCACGGATTTTATAGGGGAAATTTCTCGTAAAACACGGTTTCCGCCAAAGGTTTTCGGCGGGCATGGTTAGCGCCGGGTGCCGCGTCCGGCGCCGGATAACCGATCGGCAGAAGAAACTCGATCCGGTACTGCTCCGGAATGCGCAGCGCCCGGCGGACTTTGACCGGATCGAAAGCGCAGACCCAACAACTGCCGACACCCAATGCCCAGGCTTGCAGCATCATATGGGTGGCGACGATGCCGGCATCGATCGTCGCGCTGTTCAGGCCGTCATAAGAGCGTTCCCAGCTGGCGGAAGGATCAGAACAAACGACCAGCAGGCAGGGCGCGCCAAACGTATATCGGGTCGCGGCCGTCAGCCGGGCCAGATTGTCCGGATCCTGAACGACGAGAATGCGCTGCGGCTGATTATTGCAGGCGGTGGGCGCAACTTGGCCGGCTTGTAATATGGCGTTTAGGACTTGTGGATCGACAACCCGGTTTTGAAACTTACGCACAGAATAGCGCGTCGACATCAATTCAGACAGTTCCATAAATAAAACCTCCCTGTCATCCGAAAAACCATGATAAGTCAAGTATAGCATAAAAATACCCTATAACCGCGGTAATCCGCATGTATTGACATCCCTGCCGCGGGCTTATATAATGACA
>CAYRWC010000092.1:0-9320 GCA_964427795.1 uncultured Oscillospiraceae bacterium
TGATCTACAGCATCCGTTCGGCTCGCCGGTTGAAACGCCGGCATGATCCGGACCAAATAAAACGGCGGTGGCCGGACAGAAAGCAAGCGGCTGCTTTTTATTGGTCTGAATGCAAGGACCTGCTGGCGGCTTTGGGCGTGGTCAGAAAACCCGGCGAAACCCCCGGCGCTTTTATCCGGCGCCAGTGTAAAATCGGTTCCTGGCTGACCGGAAGAGATGAAACGCTGGAGTTGGCAAACGGCGGCTGGGAAAAATTGCTTTATGGCAGACAGGCGCCCGAACCGGAAGAAATTGCCGCCATGGCCGTTATTTATGATGTTTTGGAAATAACGCTGAAACAGAACAGTTTCTGGCTGAGCTATTTCGTCAGACGAATTCTGATACCGCGCCGTCACGGACAAAAAGGCCGTTTTATGCTATGATATCAGCAGATTATTGATTTGTCAGACCAATTGAATGAGGTGAATTTAAACTGTGTTATCCGTCGATGCCGGAGAAATGGGCCGGCAGCAAAATTACTTAACGCAAATCGGTTTGTACCAGGCCGAATACCTGCGCCGGACGGGCGTTTCCCGGAAATATTGGATCCATACCTACGGCTGCCAGCTGAACGAAAACGATGGAGAGAAAATAGCCGGCTTACTAGATGAAATGGGCTTCAGTCCGGCGTCGGACAGCCATGATGCCGACCTGATCGTATTGAATACCTGCAGTATACGTGAAAACGCCAACGACAAGCTTTATGGCAACCTCGGCATGATCAAAAATATGCGGCGCGACCGGCCGGATTTGATCGTCGCCGTTTGCGGCTGCATGATGAAGCAAGAAGAGCATGTAGACAGAATCCGGCGCAGTTTTGGTTTTGTCGACCTCGTTTTTGGTCCGCAGGATCTGCATCGCCTGCCTGAATTGCTGTACCGGCGCATTTATGAAAACCAAAAACCTTATTCGATCGGCCGTGACGACAGTATAGCCGAAGGTCTGCCTATTCACCGCGCCAGAAAATTTCGAGCGCTTTGCTCGATTATGTATGGCTGTAATAATTTTTGTACCTATTGTATCGTCCCTTATGCCCGCGGACGTGAACGCAGCAGAAAGCCGGAGGATATCCTGGCCGAATTGCGTCAGCTGGCAGCGGCCGGATACCGCGAAGTGATGCTCTTGGGCCAGAATGTCAATTCATACGGACACGATTGGAGCAACGCGCCGGTTGAAGATCAGACCGACGCCGGTGCAGAAGCATCGGGCCGGACCTATGATTTTGCCGCGCTTCTGGCCGACGCCGCCCGGATCGACGGATTATACCGCATTCGTTTCATGACGTCGCATCCGAAAGACATCTCGTCGGAGCTCTTAAACACCATGGCCCGCTATCCGGTTATCGAACCGCATCTGCATTTGCCGATGCAATCCGGCAGCAATCATATTCTCGAGCGAATGAACCGCCGGTATACGCGCGAGCGTTATTTGGACATCGTCCGGGAAGCGCGCGGCCTGATTCCAGATTTGGCTTTGTCCACCGATATTATTGTCGGCTTTCCCGGTGAAACGGAAACGGATTTTCAAAATACGCTGGACCTGATGGAACAGGTGCGTTTTGATAGCGCTTTTACGTTCCAATATTCGAAGCGAACCGGAACGCCGGCCGCTTCCATGGCCGACCAAATACCTGCCGATGTTGTATCCGAACGGTTTGGACGGCTGATTGCCCTGCAGAACAGCCATTCTCTGTCTTCCAATCAACGCTGGATCGGCCGGACGGCGGAGGTTCTGATCGAAGGCCGCAGCGGTACTGCCGATCAGATTCTGAGCGGCCGGACGGCGCAAAATCATCTGGTCAATTTTTCAATTCCCGATCCGGCGGCGCTTCCGGCTTATTGCCGTCGGCCGGACGGCAGCATTGACGGCGATGTCATGGAAGGCAGTTTGGCTCAGGTGCGTTTGACTCTGGCCAAGACTTTTTCCTTGGAGGGCTATCTGGAGGCTTGGCACGCATGAGCTTAACGACAACGACGCTTGATCAGGATAAAATCACGCCGATGATGCAGCAGTATCTGGATCAGAAAAAGCTCTGGCCGGATTGCATTCTCTTTTTCCGGCTCGGTGATTTTTATGAGTTGTTCTTTGAAGATGCGGAAATAGCCGCCCGCGAGCTGGAACTAACCCTGACCGGACGGGATTGCGGCCAGGAAGAACGCGCGCCGATGTGCGGCGTCCCTTACCATGCCGTCGACCATTATATCAACCGCATGATCAGCCGCGGTTATAAAATTGCGATCTGCGACCAGGTTGAGGATCCGGCATTAGCCAAAGGCATTGTAAAAAGAGATGTCATTCGGGTCATTACCCCCGGAACGGTTACCGATTCGACCATGCTCGATGAGCGGCGCAATAATTATATCCTGGCCGTTTATCAGCTCAGCCGGTATTACGGTCTCGCGGCCTGCGATTTGACAACCGGTTCTTTTGAGGCGACAGCCTTGATAACCGGCGCCACTTCGGCAAAATTGCTGAATGAGATCGCCCGTTATGAGCCGTCGGAAATCCTCGTCAATCCGCTTTTTGCCGAAAATGAATTGAATCAGGTTTTACGCGAGAAGTATAATATTGTCCTGACAACACGTCCTGATAACGACTTTTCTTTGGAGCAGGTCGACCGTTTGATGCCCCAACCGCAGGGCCAACAGCCGCTTTGGGCTCAAGCGGCTGTCGCCGTCTTGATCTATCTGGCGGAAACCCAGCGTTCGGAACCTGGGCATATCAAACCGATTCAGGTTTATGCCGTTGATGAATTCATGAATCTGGATCCGGTAGCCCGGCGCAATCTGGAGATTACCGAGACCATACGCGACAAAGGCCGGCGCGGCAGTCTGCTCTGGGCTGTTGACCGGACCGTGACGACGGTGGGCGGACGATTGCTGCGCCGTTGGCTCGAACAGCCGCTATTGAATGTATCGGATATCGAACAGCGCTTATCGGCGGTAACCGAACTGAAAGAGCAGTTCATGCGCCGTCAGGAGCTTCGTGAATGCCTGAACGGTCTGTATGATCTGGAACGCCTGGCCGGCAAGGTCGCTTTGGCTTCGGTCAACGCGCGGGATCTGGTCGCTTTGAAAAATACACTGGCGAAGCTGCCATCTATCCGTCAAATCATGGCCGGCGTTCAGGATCAGGCTTTGCTGCAGCTGAACGGTCAGATCGATCCGCTGCCGGAATTAAGTGAACTGTTGGAACAGGCGATACAGGATGACCCCCCGGTCGGATTGAAGGAAGGAAATTTGATCCGGGCCGGCTACCATGAAGAAGTCGACCGCCTGCGCCGGGCATCAACGGACGGTAAACAATGGATCCTGGATCTGGAAGCGTCCGAAAAAGAGAAAACCGGCATCCGCAGTTTGAAAATCGGCTACAACCGGGTATTCGGCTTTTATCTGGAAGTTACGAAAACCAATCTGGCTCAAGTGCCCGATTATTATATCCGCAAGCAAACCCTGGCTAACGGCGAACGTTATGTGACGGCAGAATTGAAGGAAATGGAAGACACGATCCTGGGAGCGGAGCAAAAATTGATCGCTCTGGAGTACGAAGTTTTTTGTCAGATCCGCGAACAAGTCGCCGGTCAGATCAGAAGCCTTCAGCAAACCGCGCAGGCGCTGGCAGCGCTTGATGTGCTGGCCGGTCTGGCCGAACTGGCCGAACGGGAGAACTACTGCCGGCCGCAGGTGGATTTGTCAGACCAGTTGGATATCAGTCAAGGCCGGCATCCGGTTGTCGAGAAGGTACTGGGTCCGGGCCGGTTTATCCCCAACGACCTGGATATGAACAGCAAGGATTCGCGCCTGATGATTTTAACCGGACCCAATATGGCCGGTAAATCGACCTATATGCGGCAAATCGCGCAAATCGTGCTGCTGGCGCAAATCGGCAGCTATGTTCCGGCCGCTGCGGCTCATATCGGCCTCGTCGATCGGATTTTCACCCGGGTTGGCGCCAGCGACGATCTGGCTGCCGGCCAATCGACTTTTATGGTCGAAATGAACGAAGTGGCCCAAATTCTGCGTCATGCCAGCCCGCGCAGCCTTCTGATCCTGGATGAAATCGGTCGCGGCACCAGTACTTATGACGGCCTGAGCATCGCCTGGTCGGTCATTGAATTCATTGCTGACCGGCAAAACCTTGGTTGCCGGACGCTTTTTGCCACCCATTACCACGAGTTAACCGATCTTGAGCCCAGCTTGCCGGGCGTTTTCAATTGCCATGTGGCGGTTCGCGAAGAAAACGGGACGGTTGTGTTTTTACATCATATCAAACCGGGCGGTTCGGATGACAGCTACGGCATTGAAGTCGCCCGCCTGGCCGGCGTTCCGGATCCCGTGGTTCAGCGGGCTCACGAGATCCTTCTGCGGCTAGAGGAAGAAAACGTCGATCGGCAGAAATTGAAAATTCGCCGCAATGCCCGGCCGATGGATGGTCAGCTGGATCTGTTTGCCGCCAGTCAGGCTTTGAAAAATACCGACGGTATTCTGGATAAACTGAGCAGTCTCGATATCCAGCAGCTTACACCGCTGGACGCTCTGAACATCTTATACGATTTGCATCAGAAGGCTGTTAAGACAAGGAGGGATCCCTCATGACCCGGATTCATGTCCTGGATCAGCAAACCGCCAATAGCATTGCTGCCGGTGAAGTGGTCGAACGTCCGGCTTCCGTTGTCAAGGAACTGGTTGAAAACGCCCTCGATGCCGATGCCTCGGTTATTTCCGTTGAAATAAGGCAGGGCGGCGTCGAGTTCATCCGCGTTGTTGATAATGGCTGCGGCATGGATCCTGATGACGCGCTGCTCGCGTTTGGCCGTCACGCAACCAGCAAATTGCAGCAGATCGGCGATCTGGACTATTTGCGGACCATGGGCTTTCGCGGCGAGGCTTTGGCCAGCATAGCCGCCGTTGCCGAAGTTTCACTGGAAACCTGCCAGCCTGGTGCCGCCGCAGGCACCCTGGTCCGCATTACCGGCGGCGGACTGTTGGAGCATGCTCCGTCCGGATGTGCCGAAGGTACGGCCATAACGGTAAAAAATTTGTTCTTTAATGTACCGGCGCGGTTTAAATTCCTGCGCAAAGATACCACGGAAGCAAACCAGATAACCGAACTGATCGAACGACTGGCACTGGCCAGACCGGATATATCTTTTCGCTTGACCAACAATAAACAGGAAATCCTCCATACGCCGGGCAATAACGATTTGACCAGCACGGTTTATGCTATTTACGGCAAACAAACCGCCACTGCCTGTCTGTCGGTTGCCGATCAGCCGGCGCCGCTGAAAATAACCGGTCTGGTCGGCCGTCCCGATCTGGCGCGCAATAACCGCGCTCAGCAGAATTTATATGTCAACGGCCGCCTGGTACGGGCTAAAGCGATAACAGCCGCTCTTGACGAAGCATACAAGACCTTTCTGATGAAAAACAAATATGCTTTTGCGATTCTATTTCTGGAGATTCCGCCGAATCTGGTCGATGTCAATGTGCATCCGCAAAAAATGGAAGTCCGCTTTTGGAATGATCAGGAGGTCTTTCGTTGTGTTTACCATGCCGTGAGAAACGCGCTGGTGAAAGAAGCCGGCATTCTGGCGTCCGATATGTCGGTAAGCGAACCGGACGGAGAAGCGCAGCCTGAACAGCTTCAAACCGGCGAACCTGAATCGAAGCCCAACACCGCCGGCAGTGATAAGGCGGCGAAACAAACAGATGCCGATCTGCCGACGGATATCAATCCACTTAAAGAACAGATCATCGTCAGCTCCATCAGTACACAAAATACCGCCGGCTATACCGGAACACAACAGAATACCGCCGGTCAGGCAGCGGAGGAACCGCCGGCCGTCCGGCCGGCCATAACGGCGTCAGAGCAGACGGCACCGCTTGTATTCCGTGAACAACCGCTGCAGCCGTCTCTTTTGCTTACCGTCAATGATCTCACGCGAGCCCGTTATATCGGACAGCTTTTCCAAACATATTTGCTCTTGGAATTGGATGACGATCTTCTTTTAGTTGATCAGCATGCCGCTCATGAAAAAATTATGTTTGAACGTCTGGTCGCACGGCATCGCCTGGCAAATGCCGATGGGGAAGTCCTGCGTCAGGCATTGCTGACGCCGGCTGTCGTTGAAATCAGCCGCAGTGAAATCCAACTTCTGCAAAGCGAACAAGAAACAGTGAATCGTCTGGGCTTTGAGTTCAGTATTTTCGGGCCTACGGCAGTTGCGATCCGCGCCTTGCCTGATGCCGGCGATATGAATCTGCAGCCGGAAAAGGCTGTTCGCCAGGTCCTGGCATTATTGCCGCAGCTGGATTTGACATCGGATGACGGTATCAGCGAGCTATATTACAGCCTGGCCTGCAAGGCAGCTGTCAAGGCGCACGACCGGCTGGACGACCTGGAATGCCGTCAGCTGCTCAGCGATTTGCAGCAGCTGGAACAACCTTATCAATGCCCGCACGGCCGTCCGGTCATCATCAGGATGTCGCGGTATGAGCTGGAAAAAAGGTTTAAGCGGATCGTATAAATGAGTGTAGCTATGAACAACAGGATAACCATAACCGATAACGACACCTCTGAACAGCCGGTGCTGGTCGTTGCCGGTCCGACGGCCAGCGGTAAAACCGAGACGGCGATACGTCTGGCCGAAGCTTTGGACGGGGAGATCATATCGGCTGATTCCATGCAGATTTACCGGGGGATGGATATCGGCACCGCGAAAGCGACAGCGGAAGAACAACGGCGCGTGCCGCATCATATCATTAATATCCTGAATCCGGGCGAGCCTTTCAGTGTAGCCGAATATCAGACACTGGCTTTGGAAGCAATCAAGCAAATCAAAAATCGCGGCCGAAGGCCGATTCTTTGCGGCGGTACCGGCCAGTATCTGGCAGCCTTGACGGATGGCATCGAATTTTCTCCGGTTGCGGTCGATCCTCAGTTAAGACAGTCCTTGACCGATGAAGCCGAGCGGTTGGGCTTGGCTGCCTTATGGCAGGAATTGCAGTCGTGTGATCCGGAAACGGCTGTCAAAATTTCCAACACCGATCAAAAACGGATTATCCGGGCGCTTGAAGTCTACCGGCAGACCGGTAAAACCATCAGCTGGTATAATGCCCAATCTAAACGAAAAGGCCCGGCATATGCTTATCTGGGATTTTGTCTCAATCATGAACGATCCGAGCTTTACCGGCGTATTGACCGGCGTGTCGAAATAATGATTGAAGCCGGTTTAATTGAAGAAACCCGTGCTTTGCTGGCGCTGGAATTACCGGCCGGCAGCACTTGCCTGCAGGCTATCGGCTATAAAGAATTGATCGGTTATCTGCGAGGCCAAATGACTCTGGCTGAAGCGCAAGCCAATATTCAGCAGGCGACCCGCCGTTATGCTAAACGTCAGTTGACCTGGTTCCGGAAAATGACCGGACTGCAATGGCTGCAGGACCTGGAACCGGCGGCGGCGGCGGAATTTATTTTAAATTATCGGTGAAATAGGGTAAAATTACGCATATAACCATTTGTTTTATCAGCATTGATCGTTTATCCTGAGAGCATAATTTACTTTTAGGAGGTCAGATCAATGAATAACACGCCGCACAATGACAAGAATTATCACTATGAACGTGATCGCGAAGGGCATGATATGAAACTGCAGGATGTGTTTCTTAATCATTGCCGCCGCGACAAGATTATGGTTACTATACAATTAATGGACCAAAGCATGAAAAACGGCCAGATCATCGGTTTTGACAATCAATCGATCATCATCGACGATGCAGGCCGCCAACATCTGCTTTATAAAAATGCCATTGTCGCGATCAATCCACAGGAACAAGTTAACTACATTTTCAATGAAGCCTACCGGAATCCGCCGTTAAAGAGCTATCCGGAATACGCCGCAGACTTTTCCTAAAACCTGACAGTCCGGTTTATCGAAGGGAATAGGTCTGAATGCAGGATTTTCCGGCCGGAGAACAACCTTGCCGTCAATGTTGGCCAATGTTTTTACGGTTGCCTCATCACCAACCAGAGCGACTATGACATCACCCAGCGAAGCTGAACTCTGCCGGCGTACAACCACGTAATCACCGTCAAGAATTGCGGCGCCGATCATGCTGTCGCCTTTGACACGCAAAGCAAAAACATCGCCGTCATTGGAGAAAAAATCAGCCGGAAAGGGCAGGGAACGTTCAATATTCTGTTCGGCTAAAATAGGGACGCCGGCAGTGACTTGGCCGACAACCGGTAAATAAACAACCCGTTCCTCGGATTGTTCCGGTATGGTTATTGCGCGCCGCTTGCCCGACGAATACTCGATCCGGCCGGATTGCTGCAGCCTTTTCAGATGCCCATGAATCGTTGATGTCGAACGAATGCCAACACCGGCGCATATATCCCGGACGGCAGGTGGATAGCCTTCGCGGCGAATATATTCCACTATGAAATCATAAACCTGATTGATGGTGTTATCGACATTGGAACGAGTAAAACGATATGTCGACATTCTTGCACCTCCGGAATCATATGATTATCCTAAGTTTAGCAGAACAAAAGATGATTGTCAAACTTTTGTTCGACATGATAAATGATGAAATTATTGACTGTTTAGGCTATAATAACGAGTGATTATTTTCTTGGATCGGAAAGGAACCGTTATATTGTGAACAATAGCCAAAACATGTCCATTGGCCAAATGATCCGCCAGGTCGCCGATTCGCTGCGGCCAAAGGTTCAGAAAGCCGGGCAATGGATACAGGTCAATATCCTGAAAAAGCGTATACCGGCCAGGCCTGAACGTATTGGTCCGGTCGGTTTGACAGGTGACATCCGGCCTCTGGAAAGCACATCGGGCTTAAACCGGCCCGCGCGTAAGCCAAACAAGAAGTTCAAGCCGATTAAGCGCTTGAGCCGTCAGCGCGTCTATCGCCTGAAAGGGTATACAACGGTCGCCAAGATTAATCACAAGCGGCAGTCGGAGCGGCAGCAACGCCTTTTACGGCATCTTTTGATCGTATTTATTTCAGTTTTGCTGATTATGCTGTTGTTCTATCTGTATAAACCGGTCAAGGATCTGACGGAACTCTATCGGATCATCGGTGTCAAAGATCTGTATGATTTGAATCCCAGTATCACATCAACGTTGGATCCCACGGCGACGACAACTTCAAGCAGCGGGTCTTCGACAGCGTCGACATCTTCAGCCTCGTCAGAATCATCAACCGTGCCGTAGGGAACAAGCAGCAAGCGCCAGGGCTGTTTAAAGCGAAATATGCAATTGCGCA
>CAYRWC010000093.1:0-9301 GCA_964427795.1 uncultured Oscillospiraceae bacterium
GTCTGATCGGCATTGAAACGGTTGCCGCGTCGCCGGCCGATCTGGCTGCCGTCCCCGTAACGGATCAGGAAATCGACGACGAATGGACCTGCGACCGGCTGCTATTTTCCGGCAGCCAGGCCGATCCGGCTATTTATCGCCAGACTGCCCACGCCGGGCTGGTCATACGTAAATGGATGGATAAAAACAGTTTAACGGCGTTTACCTTCAATTTTCTGGATATCGACAGCCAATCCGGCTTGACGGCCGTGCCTTTTCTGGAAGCCAGCAAAGCCCTATCGCGCGGCATGGGCTACGCCGGCGAAGGCGATGTCCTGACATCGGCGCTGGTCGCGGCACTGGCGTCGCAATTTGCTGATACGACTTTTGTCGAAATGTTTTGTCCGGATTGGGAAAACGGCCATGTTTTTATCAGCCATATGGGTGAAATGAATATCAATCTGACGGTTAAGGAGACCTTGCGGCTTGAAGAAACCGGATTCCCTTATACCGATATCGGCCGGCCGGCCGCGGCATACGGGCGTTACCGCGCCGGAGCGGCTGTGCTTGTCAATCTGGCGCCGGGTCCCGGCGGACGTTTTCATCTTCTGACGGCGCCGGTTCAAATGCTGGACCCGATCAAGCCTGATTTATTTGATCATACCGTCCGCGGATGGTTTAAACCGCCGTTTGAATTATCATCGTTCCTGACTGCCTATAGCCGGAACGGCGGCACTCATCATTCGGCCTTGGTTTATGGCAGCAAGGAAAAAGAGATCATGGCTTTTGGACAATTAATGGGCTGGGAAACAGTCAGCCTTCATTGATACAGTGAAAAGACCTGCTGTATAATGAGGCGCGGAGGTCGGGATCAATGACGAGCAATGAAGTGACCATCAAAGACATCGCCAGGCAATTGGGCGTATCGCCGGCAACGGTGGACCGCGCCGTTCACAACCGGGCGGACATCAGTCCGGAAACGCGGGCGAAAATCCTGTCCAGAATCAAGGAACTGGGTTACCGGCCCAACAAGATCGCCCGAACGCTGGTCAGCGGCCGAACAATCCGCATTGGCGTTATTTTACCTTTGGAGCCGCGATTTTTCTGGTCGGAAGTCGAGCGCGGCGTAAAATACGGCGAGGAAGGCTTTCGTGATTTTGGGATCAAGATCTCCTGCTATCGGATCCAGTACAGCACGGCGGTTTTAAAGTACACCATCAATAAATTGATGAATGACGGCATCTGTGCCATGATCCTCAAACCGCTCAATGATCAGGAAATTATTGCCCAGCTCCGCGAATGCCGGGAAAAAGGCATTCATATTGTCACGCTGAATGATGATCTGAAGGAAGTCGATCGCCTCTTCTATATGGGCTCCGACGATGCCGAAGCCGGCAGAGCGGCCGCCCAGCTGATGGCCTTGTTTCTCAAGGGTTCCGGCAAAGTCGGCGTCGTCCGGGATTATGGCAACCGATCTTATTCGCTGGAACAGCGTTATGCCGCTTTTAAAGAAACGGCGGCGCAAATAGCGCCCGGGCTGGAGATGATCGATGATTCCGGCCGCCATTATCAGAGCATCGGCGAATATAACGCGTATTTGATGACGAAGGATTATCTGGAGTCGGTGCCTGATCTCGCCGGCTTATACAATGACAGCGGTTCGGTTTATGAAGTGGCGCTGGCTTTAAAAGACGAAAATCCGGGAAGGAAAATTGTTTTGATCGGCCATGAAGTTTCGCCGGAAGTCAATGAATTGGCCAGAGAAAATTTTATCGACGGCTTGATAGCTCAGGATCCGTTTTCCCAAGGCTTTCGTTCGATAAAAGTATTGTGCGATTATCTGATTGACGATAAAGAACCGGAGATGGATGCGTATACCGCGCATATTGATATTATTTTGAAAAGCAATCTACGCTGCCGCAAGGACGAATAAAATAAAAAGTTTCTTGAATATTCTATTTTTAAGCCGGAAAAGATGTTTTCCGGCTTTTTTTTCATTTTCATAATTCAACATATGACTTATAATGTCAAGTAAAATAAATAAGGAGAATGCCTAAAGATTTAGGCGTTCATGAGTCAGGGATGACGGCTGTTCTTTGCCGGGGAGGTAACTACTTGCCCAGACCAGTTAAGCAGCGCAAAATTGGGTTTATGCCCGTGATCAATAAATTCGGTCCGCTTGATCCGCAAGCGGCACAAGGAGAGAATGCGCTAAAATTGGATGAACTCGAGGCGATTCGTCTCAAAGATATGGAAGGATTAGAACAGGAAGCGTGCGCCGACCGCATGGAAATATCCCGGCCGACGTTTCAGCGGATTTTATTGTCGGCACGCAGTAAAATTGCCGATAGTCTGATTTATGGCAGAAGCATACGCATTGAAGGCGGGAGTTACACCCGCGGCAATTGTTTGTTGCATTGTCTGGATTGTGGGCATGAATGGGAGGGGCCTGTCGAGAATCCGGTTTTAACCGATAAACCGGATACCGGCCGGATAACCGTACCCGACTGCCCCGAATGCCATTCCCGGCGCTGGGCGTGCGTTACGGATAAAAATCAGGGCGACAGAGATGCATGCCGGCAATCCTGCCCGTTTCATGCCCGGAATTAAAGATCGCGTCATAACTTATGCCGGGTTGGTTCCTTTTTGACTTTTAGGATGGTTGTTACTATGATTGAAGTCAGAAATTCACAGGAGCTGTGCGATGAACAAGATAAAAGTAATCCATTGCGCCGATTTGCATCTGGGCGCCGAGCTTTCGTCCTTAGGCCATTTGGCCCGGGCGAGGCGCGAAGAGCATGTTATGACTTTTACCCGGATCATAGACCTTTGTCAACGCGAAAAGGCCGATCTGCTGCTGATCGCCGGCGATTTATTCGAAGGCTCCTGCACAGATCAGCCGATAGTCGATACCGTGCGCGAAGCTTTTTCCCGGATCCCGGACACCCTTGTGGCGATAGCTCCCGGCAATCATGATTATATTGCTCTCGATTCCCCGTATGAACAGGAGTGTTGGCCGGATAATGTCTTGATTTTCAAATCAGATTATGATTCAGCCGTTTTTGCCGACCGGGGTTTCCGCGTCTGGGGCGTCGGTTTTGCCAGAACCTATGCCGCCGAATCGTTGCTGCCGTCCGGCGCTTTTGTTGATGACCGGCTGATCAATATCGGCGTGCTGCATGGCGATCTGGTCGCCGCCGGCCAGTCCAGCCTCTACAATCCGGTTACGGTTTCGCAGATCGGCGATAGCGGCCTGGATTATCTGGCTCTCGGCCACATCCATAAACGGACGGATATTATGCGAAGCGGGCGAACCTTTTACGCCTACAGCGGCTGCCCGGAAGGACGCGGGTTCGACGAGCTTGGCGAGAAGGGCGTTTTCATCGGCACGGTGAGCAAGGGTAAAGCCGACATGGCCTTCTTACCGGTATGCCGGCGCATGAATCTGGAATTATCCGTCGATATCGGCGCGGCCGCGACCCAGAATGAAGCTGCCGAAATTATTCGCCGGATTGCTCGGGAAGAATATGGCGAGCAATATCGGGAGCATCTTTATAAAATTATCCTGACCGGCGCCCTGACGGACCGATTTACGCCGGATAGTCTGGCGATAACGCTCAGGCTGCAGGAGGATTTTTATTTTGCCAAAGTTTATGATCGGACTCATCCTGCGATTGATGTTGCGGCTTTAGCCAAAGAGATATCGCTTAAAGGCATTTTTGTCCGGAAAATGCTGGAACAGATCGATCGCTGCGTCGCCTCACGACAGGAAACGGCCGACCAATACCGGCGGGCCTTGTATCTTGGCCTTAAAGCTTTTGATCAGGAGGTGAATCTGAATGAAGATCAAGCATATTGAGATTCACCGCTTTGGCAAGCTGGAACAATTCGAACTGGATCTGGACGACGGATTCAATCTTATATACGGCCGCAATGAAGATGGTAAAACCACAATCATGAGCTTCATTAAAATGATGTTCTATGGATCATCCGGTAAAAGCGCGGATTTGTCGAAAAATGTCCGGAAGAAATATACATCCTGGAACGGATTGAAGATGTCGGGCAGCATCGAATTTGAAGATCAGGGGATACAGTATCGTCTGGAAAAGCAGTTCGGGATATCCAATGCGTCGGACCGGATCCGTATTTGGAATCTGACCGCCGGCCATGAGGAAAATATCGCCGGCGGAACCGACGTGGGGCAACGCTTTTTCGGCATGGGATCGGCGGCCTTTGAGAAAAGTGTCTTTATCGGCCAGGCCGGCAGCGTGACTGAGGGTATTCAGGATAAAGAAGACGAGATCACCGGCAAACTATTAAATCTGGTTTCGACAGGCGACGAGCGCGTTTCCCATATGCAGGTGGACGGCCGCCTGCAAACCGCCAAGGAAACATTGAAGTCCAGAAGCGGGCGCATCGGCGTCTGCGATAAGCTGAACCAGGAGCTGACCCGGCTGGCCGGCGAGAAAGCCGAAGCGCTGGATGACGAAGAGCAGGAGAAAAAGCTGGAAATAACCTGTCTGGAATTGGAGCGGCAAAGGAATATCCTGGAGCAAGCCTGCCGCACGCAGCAGCGCCTGCTCGACCAGCAGCAGATGCTGGATCAGGCGCGGCAGCTGGAAGGCATTTTACAGAAATGGCAGATGCAGGACGAATTGGACCGGTCGGCGGCAATGATCCGGCAAAAACTGGCAGGCCGGGAGATTTCGGCTGACCAGACCTTTATCGACGATGCCGAAAAACAGGCTGCGCATATCCGTGATCTAACCCGGATCCATGATGAGCGCCAGCGTTATGTGAAGACTTTGGAAGCTGAGCAGCAAGACCTGCGGCAACAGGATATTCCGGGCGTATCCCCTGAAACTGCAGGTCAAGTCAAGGAACAGGCTCAAAAGCTTCAGGAACAGAAGCTGAACATACAGAACATGCGGCAGGCTATGCAAAAAAAGATCGAGCGGCAAGCTAAGCAAAGCGCGCTTGCGGATGCCGAGAAACAACTGGCCGAACTTAATCAGGAGATCGATCGCTGCGCAGAGCGTTCGAAACAAATTAAGGCTGACCGGGATGATGCCCGAATTGTTCTGACAGACTGCGAAGCAAGGCTGGCCCAAGCCAAACAGACGGCCGACGCCCTGAATCAGAAGCGGGAAACGGCTTTCACAGCATTGCAGGTTGCGGTCAGCCATCAACACGATGTCGGGCTATGGTCCGGCCGGCGTCTCGAGGAGGCCGAGGAACAGCTGAAGCGGGCGTCGGCTCCCAAACCGTCGACTTTGAACCGCCGATCCGGACGCGGGCTGAACCCTATCCTGCTGATCGGCGCGATAATCCTTTTTCTCCTGTCCTTAAGCGGCGGTATTTTCCTTCATCCGGCCTGCTATGCCGGTATTTTGCCGGCTTTAGCCTTGGGCGCCGCGGGATTTGGCCGGTTCGGCAGGAAGCCGTCGGCGACGGTTGCCGCCGACGAAAACGACATGCGTCAAGTCCGGATGCAATACGAAAAAATCAAACTATCCGTGCGGCAGGAACAGGAAACGGCAGACGCACTTGCCGCGGCACAAAAAAGAGACGCCGAAACAATCGCTGCCGACGCGGAACAGGCCCGACAGGAAAAAGAGCGGCTTGAAACAGCGCGGGATACGGCGGCTTCTGCCTTTCAACAATTGGAGCAGGTTCTGAACGGGCTGGATATGAAACTGGAATTTCAACGGAAAAGTCAGCAAGAACTGGTGGAAACCGTTGACGGCAGGCAGGCGGCGTTGAACACCATGGAATCTTTCGCGGATTCGGAAAGCCTGGAGGATTGCCAAGAACGCCTGAACCAGGAACAAACCGCCGCGGCAGATCTGGAGAAAACAATCGCGGCGCGATTAAACGAATTAGCCTGCCTATCGTTGGATGATTTGTTTGATAAGGCCGCGCAGCGGCAAAGCTATCTGGCTAAAATAGCCGCGAAGACCGAGAATCTGACCAAAGCGCAAGCCGACGCGCGGCAGGCGGAAGATATTTTAGCCGTGGAGAGCGGACGGTTTGAGCAATGGGTCGGCCGTTATCAAACCGTATCGACTTTAGACGAAGCATATGCTTCGCTCGAACAAGCCCGGCAGGCGATAAAGGAAATATCCCTGATCGAAGCCCGGCGGGAAGCGGCCGGCATCGGCAGCAGCGGCGAACAGCGCGGCAAAACCCGGGATCAGATCGAGCAGGAAGCTGTCGCTGTAAAAGCGCGGCTGGCGGAAGAAAATCAAGGCGATCTGCCGGAACTTTTACCGGACGCCGAACGTGAAAGATTAAAAACGGATCTGCGGCAGACGCAAAATCAGGTGCAGATGATTCAAGAAAAATTGATTCAATTGACGGCGCAAATAAAAAATACTTTTGGCCATAAACCGAATGTCAGCCAGATAGAAGCTGAAATGAGCGATTTGAAAAACGAACTGGCCGATCGGGAAAAAGATTACGCGTGTCTAGATCTGGCACAGCAAACCTTGACGGCCGCCTTTAATGAAATCAGGCAAAGTTTCGGTCCCCTGCTTAATGAGAAGACGGCGGCCATCCTGAACCGGCTGACCGGCGGCAAATATCAAAACGTTTTGGTATCCAGGACTTTTGATATTCATGTCCAGGATGCGCAGGACGCCCTTTCGCATGAATGGCAGTATTTAAGCAGCGGCACCATCGATCAGGCGTATTTGGCCTTGCGTCTCGCCGTCGCCGATCTTTTATGCCGGAATCAGAAACCACTGCCGCTGCTGCTGGATGATGTTCTCATGCAATACGATGATGCCCGCGCCGAGCAGGCTCTTCGCTTCCTGGTTGAATATGCCGAAGACGGCCACCGGCAGATTCTGCTCTTTACCTGCCATAAAAATCTGCTGCAACGGGCCGAAGACATTACCCTGCCGGTCGCGGCTCGCTGTCTGTTTCCGGCCGATCAAGACGCGGCGGCCGCCGAATGGGACAAACAAGGATGAATATTCTGGTCAGCGCCTGTTTATTCGGTGTTCATTGCCGCTACGACGGCAAAAGTTGCCTCGATCATCAAATCAAATTTCTCAAACGCAGGCATCATCTGATTCTCGTCTGCCCAGAAGTGCGCGGCGGACTGAAGACGCCGCGCGAACCTGCCGAAAAGCTGAACGGCCGGGTCGTGACGGCCGCGGGCGATGACGTCACCGATGAATATCAGCAGGGCGCGCAAGAAACCTTGGCGTTGGCCCGCCGGTTCGGCTGCCGGTACGCGGTGCTGAAAGAACGGAGTCCGTCTTGTGGCTGCGGTCCGATTTACGACGGGTCTTTTACCGGACGCTTGATTGCCGGCCGGGGCATAACGGCAGAATTGCTATCGAGAAACGGCATCCGCGTTATCGGCGAATCGCAGGCCGGAATATTGAAAAACCGGCCGGCAAGCCGCTGGAAATGGCAGCCGGCCGGCCGGCGCAAGATTGTTTTCAGAGCTCCGGAATATGAATCTCAACCTCCCGATGCTCCGCCGACGAACGGATAATGCCGTCGATAATAGCCTGGTTGTAAATAATCTGGCTGGTCGGCACGGGCGCTTTGCCGCCTGACAGAACGGCGCCGACAAAGTCGCGGACTTTTTTCTCAAAAAGACTCGGCCCTTGATTTTCTTCCAATGGAATGGGCGTTTCCGTCGGTACGCCGAATTGGTCATGCATGTAAAAAATCTGGCCGATCGGGCCGTCCCAGGCGCCGCCCCACCATTTCATGTGCGGCTGGCGCACCTTGAGGCCGCCGTCGGTGCCCAGAAAAATGAAGTCGCCGGCCGTGTCCATGTGCATGGCCCAGGACATGCGGAAATCGAGAATAATGTCGCCTTCCAGCCGGATAAACGCCGCTGAAAAGTCGTCGACCTGAAATTGGTCGGCATGGGGATAATATTTTGGATTTGTTCCGAAATAATTGCTGGCATAGGCCGATACCGTCAGCGGCTTGGGATAACCAATGGAATTCAAGGCGAAATCCAGAGCGTAACAGCCAATATCGGCCAAGGCGCCGACTCCCGCCAGTTCCTTGTTGATGAAAGTCCCGCCCGGGATACCCCGCCGCCGGCCGCCGCCGGTCTGGATATAATAAACCTTGCCCAATGCTCCGCCGGCGATAATGCTCTTGACTTTTTGGGTATTGACATCATAACGCGGCTGGAAGCCGATCGACAGGATTTTGCCGCTGGACGCTTCCGCCCGCACCATGCTGACGCCCTGTTCCAACGTGATCGACATGGGTTTTTCGCAAAGAACATGCCGGCCCGAAGTTAAAGCCTGAATAACACATTCGGCATGAGTCGAATTGTAAGAGCAGACGCTGACCGCATCAAGATCCATTTTCAATAAATCATCAGCCGATTCAAACGCCGCGGCGCCGGTCAGGTTAAACTCATCCAGAAAAGCGCGGGCCTTGCCGGGCACAATATCCGCTCCGCCGACGATCTCGACCTCCGGAATAGCCAGATAAGCCCGGGCGTGGGAATGAGCTATCCCGCCGGTTCCGATAATACCGATTCTAAGCTTGTCCATAGATGCAAATCCTCCTGATCCATGATGATCTCAACATAAACGATTATAACATCAATCGGAAGATATTGACTTTTTAAAAGAGATAGAGTAATTTCAATACAATTGAATAAGGTCTTCCGGTTGGGCAGGCAACTGCTTCAAGTCTTGAGCTTAAGGGTGGAGAGCTTCTTATGAAGTTCCCTGCCTTTTTTTATTGCCGGCAGGCTGCAGGAGGTATATGAACATGAAGGTCAATTTTACCGAAACGGTATTACGCGACGCCAATCAGTCGCTTATCGCCACCCGAATGCCCTTCGCCGATTTTGAAAACATACTGGATCGGCTGGACGATGCCGGCTATTATTCCCTGGAATGCTGGGGCGGCGCCACTTTTGACGCCTGCCTGCGTTATCTCGGGGAAGATCCTTGGGAAAGACTGCGGCAGATCAAAGCCAGAGTAAAGAAGACGAAACTGCAGATGCTGCTGCGAGGACAGAATATCCTTGGTTATAAACATTATTCCGACGATATCGTCCGCCTTTTCATTGCCCGCGCCGCGCAAAACGGCATGGATATTTTCCGTATTTTCGATGCTCTTAATGATTTTCGGAATATAGAGGTTGCCGTTGATGAAACCAAAAAGCAGGGCGCGCATGCGCAAGGCTGCATCTGTTATACGACAAGCCCGATTCACAATCTGGATAAATATGCGGAGATGGGCCGCCAGCTGTCCGGGAGGGGGGTCGATTCAATCTGTATCAAGGATATGGCCGGCATCATGGGACCTCAATAAGCCTATGACTTGA
>CAYRWC010000094.1:0-9280 GCA_964427795.1 uncultured Oscillospiraceae bacterium
CTGCAGCAAGCCGCGCGCATCAGCGACTGGACGGCGTTCTTCATGCTCGGCGAGGTCGTTGAGCACGGCCGCACCGGCCAGCTTTTCAACAATCCAAAAAATAAAAAAACAGAAGATTATGTGACCGGCCGTTTTGGCTGATTAACGGGTATGGAGGAGACCTATGGTGACACGAATTGAATTTCAAAAAGAAATGACCTTGCTGCATCAGTCGATCATCCGGATGGGCGCGACAGTGGAAAATTCCATCAATGAAGCGATTGCCGCCCTGGTCGATATGAATGCCGAACAGGCGCAGGCGGTCATCGCCCAAGACGACGTTATTGATGAAATGGAGCGGGAAATCGACCGCCACTGCGTTGAAATCATCGCCAGGCAGCAGCCGGTGGCCAGCGATTTGCGCGACGTGACATCGACGCTGAAGCTGATCACGGATCTGGAGCGGATAGCGGATCATGCCAGCGACATCAGCGAACGGATCCTGGAACTCTGCAAGCATACGGAACGCGTGGCGGTTCCCTATGATATCGTCACCATAGCCCACATGGCCCGCAACATGCTGCATGGGGCCCTGGATTCCTATGTCGCCCGCAACGAGTCCCAGGCCGAATCGATCATTGTCATGGATGACAAGGTCGACGATTTATACAAGCGTTTGAAAGCATACCTGGTGCATTTGATGTCGGTGGATTCCGCCAATGTTGACCAGCTCGTCGAAATGCTGTTAATCTGTAAATATGTTGAACGCATAGCCGATCATGCGCAAAATGTCGCGGAATGGGTTTTGTATTATATTAAAGGCCGACACATGAATTACAATGATTAAATGAGAAAACGAATCATAAACAGGAGGACCTATGGCCAATCCACTCGTCTGTATTGTCGAAGATGACGCCGTCATTGCGGAACTTTTGGCCTTCAATCTCGCCGGTGGCGGTTATGACACCTGCAGCTTCCGGGAAGGACAGTCGATGTTTTCCAGTCTGGATAAAGAGCCGTCGCGTGTACCGGACCTGTTTTTGCTCGATCTGATGCTGCCGGGCATGGACGGCTTTGAAATCTGCCGGCGGATCCGGCAAAATGACCGCTACCAATGGATTCCCATCATGATGCTGACCGCCCGCGGCACGGAAAACGATAAAGTTAAAGGACTGGAACACGGTGCCGACGATTACCTGACCAAACCCTTCGGCATGCGTGAATTAATGGCCCGAATCCAGGCCTTGCTGCGCCGCTATCATAAAACGCGCGATCAAATGAGCGAGGCTCCGGAAGTCGAAGGGCGCGCCGCAGCGGGAGAAATGCCGGGCCCGGCATCATCGTCCGGCGGCTCCGCGTATCAGCCGGGGACGGTTCATCCCGGCCGGATCGTCGGCGGCGGAATCATGATTGACGACGCTAAGCATCGCGTCTATAAAAATGATCAAGAAATAGAAATGACCAATCGTGAATATGAACTGTTGAAATTTCTGATGATTCATCAGGGCGTCGCGTACAGCCGAGACGATCTGCTCAATTATGTATGGGGATATGAGTATAGCGGCGAAACCCGGACCGTCGATGTTCATATCCGTCAGCTGCGGCGCAAACTGGAAGACGACGATGCCAATCCGGTCATGATCGAGACCGTACGCGGACGCGGGTACCGCTTTGCCGATCAGGCCCGGTAAGCGGCGCTGCCGGCCGGAACACTCATTTGGGGGCTTGAAGATGTTAAAGAAATTATATACGCTCATCATTACGATTTTGGTCGCCGCGGTACTCGTGACCGGTGTCGTTTCCTATCAGGTGCTCAGCAACTATAATGACCGGAATAACCGTCAATATCTATTGTCGGCGGCCGGCGTCATTCAACAGGAATTGACGGAAAATCAATCGCCGGCCGATGCGGCCAATCACGCCATGAGCATTTTTAACCGGGATGACGCGGTTTTGCGCATCACGATCGTCAGCCGTCAGGGTACGGTCCTGTTTGACAATGAAGCCGACAGCAGTCAAATGGACAATCACCTTTACCGGCCGGAAATCGCCTATGCCTTTCAAAATCACGAAACCGGCTATGCGGTCAGACGAAGCACGACGTTGAATACGGATTTGCTATATGCTGCCCTTTATGACGCCGGCCGGGATTCGGTCATCCGCACGGCCATGCCGGTTTTTGCTTCCAAAGCAGGTCTGTACGAGATGCTGCTGACCATCCTGGTAGTCTTGGCGGTGTCCCTGGTTGTCCTGGTCGCCGTGGCTTCTCTGACCACCCGCTGGATTACCCGGCCTCTGCAGGATCTGAACCAGGCGGCAAAAGCCATGGCCGCCGGCCGCTACAGTGTCCGCGTGCGTCAGCTGCGTCAAAGCGACAAAGAAATGACCGCGCTGGCCGGCGCTTTCAATAAAATGGCCGAACAGCTGCAAATAACGGTCCGCGATCTTGAAGACCGCAGTGTCCGGCTCGATGTCATTCTCAATACCATGACCGATCCCTTGTTGGCTGTTTCGTCGGCCAATGCCGTTACATTTATGAACCAAAGGGCACGCGAGGTTTTCGGGCGGGATCTGGATCCGGCGACAACCCTTTACCCGCTGCTGTTGATCACCCATAGTCCCGAGTCCGAGCAGCTGGTCACCCGAGCCATAACTGAAGGAAAGCCCGTGAAAGCCGATTTGGCGATGATGACGGTGCAGGGAATGACCACATACTTGGTTATCGCCTCGCCGATCCATTCGGCGGCGGCAGACGGCGTCATTTTATCTTTTCATGATGTGACTGAAGCGCGGAAATTGCAGAAGATGCGCAGCGAATTTGTTGCCAATGTCACGCATGAGCTCCGGACGCCCTTGACATCCATCCGCGGCTTTATCGAAACCCTTCGCGACGGCGCGGTCAACAATCCGGCTGTTGCCGGGCGTTTTCTGGACATTATTGATATTGAAGCAGAAAGACTCAACAAACTGATCAACGATATTCTATCCCTGTCGGAAATAGAAGACCTGCATGAGGAAAAGGATCTGGAAGCATTCGATCTCAACGCGTTGATCGACGATGTCGCCGTCCTGCTGGACGACACGGCGACCGCCGGCAAGGTTTCTCTGATCGTCGGACATGGCGGCGAGCCGCTGCCGGTCAAAGCCAACCGTTACCGGATCAAGCAGGTCCTGATCAATTTGATGGATAACGCCGTCAAGTACAACCGCGAAGGCGGCAAAGTCTATGTCGACGCTGCTCGTCAGGATGACGGAACCGTCCGGCTGAGCGTGCGGGATACCGGTGTCGGCATCGATCCGGAACACCAGGAACGGATTTTCGAACGTTTTTACCGCGTCGATAAAAGCCGTTCCCGGGAATTGGGCGGCACCGGCCTGGGGTTGTCGATTGTCAAGCATATCGCGCAGCTCTACGGCGGTTATGCCACGGTAGAGAGCCGCATCGGGGAAGGCTCTGTTTTTACGGTCGTTTTGAAAATCTGATTCGCACGTACGCCAAAGCAGTGCCGCTATGGTAAAATGGTTTCATAAGATCACAGCGTCCCAGGCAGAACAGTTGTGAAATGTTCTGCCTGGAATTATCTTTGGAGGTATTCATGGACTCAGCGGCCGGATTGAAACAAACATCAGATTATTGGCAGGCCTTTCTGCAGGAGTGTGCGGATTGCCGGCAATGCCCCCTGGCGGAAACCCGCAAGCAGGTTGTTGTCTGGCGCGGCGCCGAACAGGCTCCCCTGATGTTTATCGGTGAAGGCCCCGGAGCGGAGGAAGACGAGCGGGGACAGCCGTTTGTTGGCGCCGCGGGCCGTTTGCTGGATCTGCTGCTGAAAGCATACGATATCAGGCCGGAGCATTATCATATCTGTAATATTGTCAAATGCCGCCCTCCGCAAAACCGCGTACCGACGCCCGATGAGGCGAAAGCCTGCAAACCGCTTCTGGCCAGACAATTCAGGCTGGTTCATCCTAAAATCATCGTCTTGCTTGGCGCTACGGCCTATAAGTACTTCACCGGCGGCAGCGAAGGGATAACAAAGATCCGCGGCCAATGGATCGAGAAGAACGGCTATCTGATCCTACCGACTTATCATCCGGCTTTTATTCTGCGCAATAACCTGGAACGGGATAAATTATGGGATGATATCGGACTGGCCCGGCAAAAAATGGAAGATCTTGGGTATATTCAGCCGCCTGTTTATCAGCCGGTCATGCCCAAGAGCCGCCAATAACCATGACCCGCCAATAAGAGGAAGGGAGATCCGACTGCTTCATGTATCTGGAAAATAACCAAGTTCGCCGTTATCCGGTCCGTTCCATCCTGGCTTGGGCTGCCGTTGTTATCTGGATGGCTGTCATTTTTTTGTTTTCCAATCAATCGAGCGATGATTCCGGACGCCTGAGTTATGGATTAGCCGAAAAGCTGATCCTGCTGATCGACAGCCAAGCCGGCCCAGAGATTATCGGTCAGGCTGAAGCTTCCCTGCGCAATCTGGCTCACGGCTGCACTTTCTTTATCCTGGCTGTCCTGGTTTCCTGGTCTTTCACCGAAATTGCTATAGAAAATATCCGCAATGCGTTGCTGACCTTTGTGATCAACGCGATTTACGCTGCTTCCGATGAGATCCACCAGTCCTTTGTTCCGGGGCGCGCCAGCCAATGGTCCGATTTCTTTATCGACACCGCCGGCATCATCCTGGCAATCCTGATCTTCCAGCTGATCAGCACCTGGCGGTTTATCCGGGCCGATCTGCGGGTCAAACGGGAAGAGGACTTGCGCATTAAGAGCTGACCGGAGAAACAAACGGAAAACCGTTCGGGAGATCTGTTAATCGGTTCAAGGAAATCGGTTCAAATCGGTTCAAGGTTCAAAAATCAGGCATTTTGTCTTGCATCGTACCTGATTATGTGATAATATCTTTTCTGCTGGCAATCACGCCAGATGCTCATCATATAGTCGTTGCCGGATTGTGTAAGGGTAGCACAACTGACTCTGGATCAGTTTGTCAGGGTTCAAATCCTTGTCCGGCAGCCAAGACAACCTCGAGATTTCAATGGTCTCGGGGTTTTTATTTATTTAAAATAATTATAAACTATCGGTTTGACGCCTTTTTGACGCCTTTTCTCCGAGAAACACTTGCCATAGTATTGGTTTCCATTTGGCGTACTTATCTTTTTTCCCAAGGCTTTCCTTATCGAGATTGGTGTATGTTTCCAGGGTTGTCTTCACATCATCCTGACCCATAAGGCATTATCACCGACAACGTACCAGAGCGCCTATGTGTGGCGCCACGCTGCTGGCAGTACCACAAAAACCAACTGCTTCTGACAAAACCGGTTTGTACTGAACGGGTCAGCTGTATAAAGCGCGTAAGCACGAAACAAGCACACAACTATCAACTCTCTTAAAAGGATCGGCGTCATGCCGGTCCTTTTTTGTTCACAGCAAGACCTTACAGATTTTTAACCAAATCCCCAAACCGCAAAATTTTGGCTGCCTCGGATTTTTCGATTAGTAGATGCTCAAAGTCACGACACTTATGGGACAGATCAGTCGATGCAACTTTCTTGATCAGTTCAGCAATCAACTGTGCTTTGTTGCAGATACCATTTTTCTGTTCGAGAAAACCGTAATCTGGTTCTGTACGCTGTAAAAGGAACATAAGATCATAAAAGTCCCTGCCCTTACCACGATTTAAAACAGCCATTACTTTCATTGAACAAAGAATGGAAATCGGTGCAAATTTCAAAGGGAACAGGAAGCCGCAGCGGTTCAGAAATACGGTTTCAGATGGATATTCGATCTCTTGATCTTGCGTTTCTATTTTCAGAAGAAATCGTTGTTCCCTGAATCCCGTTAAATGCAACGAATAAAGTAATTCCGGGAAATAGATGCTGCGGCGAAAAGCGGTTAGTTTGTCGCTTTCTTTGTCCTTCGCTTCCACCTTATAACCGCATTTTCCAAGATAAATCAGTAGATTGTCTGTCAGATGATGGAACTGAGTATGATCCAGATTCTTGCAATCAAAATCCAGATCCTCGGAAAAGCGGTTGATACCGTGAACCAACCGCAGGCAGGTGCCGCCAATAAAAGTCATTCTTGCCGCGTCTGGTTGCCTGGACAGAAACTCCAAAGTCTGACATTGTATATATTCCTTCAGGATCATCGGATCGAACGCCTTATTTTGCGCGATAACTGGAGGATAAAAGATTCTGATACTTTCAATGGATTCCATCATAACAGACCGTACGCCTCTCTTAATAGATTGATACGCTTCGTTAATGCCGGAGAATCAATGCGCTTTTCGTAATCCAGCATTTTTTCCTGATCAATCTCGCTTTCCATATAGTCCTCGTTTAGTCGAAGGTTCAGCATATCCTCTGCTGTACTATATTCGGGATACAAGTGCAGAAAATCGATGATGGCCTTCTCGGGTGTTGCCATTCGGATAACGAAAGGCGCCTGTCCCTCGGTCTTTTTAAGCGCATATCCGAACATATAGTCTGCTGAGATATGGTGGTAGGTATACGATCCGAATGCATTCTTGAAGGTCGCCGTCTTGAGCGTCGATACCGATGTAAACTGAACCACTTCTTCCGGTATAATGCCATAAAAGTGCAATGCCGTATGCAAGCTTACGTAGGACGGGCGGTAGATCTGATTGGCGAAATACAATGCGCTGTCCGAGATCTGCAGATACTCGGGGAATGTATATAAATTCCGTTTCAATCGCAGGATTTCACCAGAAGCGACCCAGCGCGCGAAATTGTCCCGGCAGAAATCCGGTTTCCACAACCGTACCTGTTCACCGGAAAAGCATCCCATTGGTAGGAACGTCTTCTTGAATTGCTGCAAACTGATTCGATTCGTTTCCATAATGCAGTAATATTACCACGTTTTGGAAACGAAAACAAGTGATTTGGACATCAAACTGCATTTTGAGGTGCTGTTCACTTCATATCGCCCCTTTTTGTTTTGAGCGTGAAAAAACGTCGTATCAAAAACGAAGCTGTATTTGCAATAATATCAACATCAAAATCGGTTTTTTGAAATTTCATTAACTCCGGAATCTGGTTCTTCTTAACATTCAATAGATCGACTTCAAGAAAAGGACGTTCATCCATTTTATTCTTCAAGATCTGTAAAAAATTTATAAATTAGCCCATTGGTTAATATTCCGAATTTGGCTTTTGTAGTGACGAAGTAACGGAAAAGTTGACTACTATGGTTGTCTAAATTTTCACTACATGATTTGCATTCAATAAGCATTACGGGGAAACCGTCCTTCATGACAGCATAATCTACTTTATCGGGCGGGAGATGCCGTGAAATACATCACGGCTGATAACAATGAGTAAATCACGATCGTGATGAACCATAATTACAGTTATCGCGGACACAGTCAGCTGTCTGCGGTTGGCAAGGCGAGGACCTTGGCGCAGTACGTCCCGCAATCGCAAAAATCAATGTCTGGGCTTAGTAATGCCCAGAAGATGAACAATGCCAGGTTATCAACTTATCAGCAGGCGTCGGTGCAGCTTGGCGAGCTGATCGCTAACTCAATCGGTCTACATAATACCCAGGAAATCCAGCCGGACGGATCCGTTATTAACTACCAGCATCCCAAAGGAACAAGCTCTTGAAAAGATCGCCAGATTGTATGCAAACGACCCAACTAATGATCAGAATGCAAAGACTAAACAACTCGGCCAGAAACCCGTGACTTTTACTGCGAAACAACTCGAAGATATGGAGCTGCAACCTACCAAGTTTGTTATACCAAATCTGATCCCAGTGGGGCTCACCCTCTTGGCTGGGTGCGCCAAGCTGTCGCCCTGATCATGCCAACCCTGACGCCGGTTGATTTTCTCATTCTGGATGAACACACGGCCGCGCTCGACCCCAAGACCGCAGAGACGATCATGCAGCTGACGAGCCGGGTGGTCCGGGAAAAGAAGCTCACGGCGATGATGGTGACCTATAACCTGCGCTACGCAGTGGAATACGGCCAGCGGCTGATCATGATGAACAATGGCGAGATCGTTTATGAAAAGGCCGGCGTAGAAAAAGCGGCGCTCACGGTCGACAGCATCCTGAAAATATTTACTGATATCAGCATCGAGTGCGGTAACTAAGCCGTCAGCGGCTGCTCCTGGCCGCAGCGGTGCCGGGCCTACGGTATCAACTCGTCAGCATAGCCGTCCGAGATCTGCGGCTGTGAATCAGCCTGCGCCGCGACAACCCGGGAATAAGCATAAGCGTTGGCTTCTTCTATCGAAGCGCCGTCGCCATTCTGGTCGGCTTTTTTGAGGAGCAGTCCGTCATCGACAAAATACTTGCCCCACAACGTATTGCCCAAACGACTGTAATCCCAGCCATACTGGTCTGCTTTGCAGGCTGCGGCAATCACCCGGCCGGGCGCCTGCAGGTCGTCGTTGTCGTCAAACAGGCCGCCCGAATGGCAAGATCCGAAACAAAGGGCCACTTTACTGGATTCCAGGGCAGCCAGTCTGGCTTTCAACAGGCCGTCGGGCAGCCCGAACAGGTCGGCGCTGACAATGCCCTCGTCATAGCCGTCGGACTCAGTGTCGGCGTCCCACTTTTCGCTGTCCGCAGCACGGAAGCCGTGTCCGCTGTAAAAGATCATGACGCTGGAACCGGCGTTCTCATTTTTTACCAGCCAGTCGAGAGCCGCGAGGATCGCCGCCGCTGTCGCCCGGCGATTGAGCAGGATCTTGATGTGGCTGTCGGCAAAACCGTAATTGGCAACCAGCACCTGGGCCATCTCGCGGGCGTCGTCGTCCGGATTCCACAAATCGTTGTCGGTGCCGGCGTAATCAGCGATCCCGATGACTACGGCCCACTTGTTGGCGGCTGTTACCGGTGGCTTTCTGGCCTTGATAGTCACCTGACCCAGCGGCTCGGCTGTTGAGGCTGCCAGGGAGACTGAGGCACCGGCGTATTTCATGACTTTGAAATCTGGCGAAGATTGGGCTGTGCCGCCCAGTGTGGCGGCTTTCGATACGGTAGCCGAAGCCTGAACGGTCAACAGCAGGGCTGCGGTCAGGACAATCAAGGTGACTCTGACGAAAAATCTGGTGATTTTCATATCCATGCTCCTTTCCTGTAACGCCTATGATCTGCGATGAATCAAAGGTCCGATCAAGAGACAAGCTGGTGCGATCCATACCCTTATTATACCCTGTTTTCAGGCTTTATCCAGATCGGCCGCCCGGAGTCGGACCAGCCGCTCCAGGCGCTTGGGCGGCCTGTCGAGCCGGCGCGCGGCGTTGCCCAGGAACG
>CAYRWC010000095.1:0-9261 GCA_964427795.1 uncultured Oscillospiraceae bacterium
ATCTCAGGGTAAGCAATATGGTTTGACATGGCACTGACTTCAACAGCATCTCCAACATACCATCTCAGGATATCCAGAGGATGACAGCCTCCTCCGAGCATCGGTATTTCCTTCCCGATCTTCCATTCTTCCATATAATACTGACATCTGAGATCATGGATGTAGTCGGCCTCCACATAGAAAATATCACCCAAAATACCAAGATCGATCCATTTCTTGACCATGCTGAAATATTTGTCAAACCGGAGAACATGACCCACCAAGCAGATTTTATCCATGTGTTTCTTATAAGCTTCAACCATAAGCTTACAGTCCGCAATATTATCGGCCATTGGCTTTTCCACAAATACATGATGACCCGATTCCAGGGCTTTTATGAAAGGCTCGGCATGATTGCAGTCGGGAGTATGTATAGATATTGCGTCAATACTCTTATCATTTAAAATTTCATATCCACTATACCCTTTAACGTTAAACTTATCCACCGTATATTTTAATCTGGCCTCATCAATATCACATACCGCGGCCAACTCGCATCCGGCATGATTTGCATAACGCTCGCAGAAAGCCATGCCGTTGTGCCCGAGTCCAATGACACCAATCCGTATTTTACTCATATATTACCTCCAAAAGTCAAAATCAAAAGATACTGTCAACTAACAATCCTACAAATATATTGTGTTTAGCTCATGAAAAATCATTTTTTTCGTTTAATCAATAATAGAAATTATAGCTTATTTAAACATAGATGAGCTAAATAAAAATTGCCTTGTTTTATGTCACAATATTGCTGTTTCCGTGCTTGCGGCAAACCGCCCGCCGGCATGTCGTCCTCCGACGCATATTCGAATCACACGTATATTCAATAGCTTTCAAGTATTATTTTATAATAAAAACTCAAAGGCTTTATTTATGCGCAGACTGCTTTTTTCGCATTGTAAAATAACATTAAAAGGTATATGGTAAGGTATGTGGCAGAGAAAAACATGCTCATAAATATTGGGTTGAAGAGGACGTTTGACATATGTTTCTTTCGACAAAAAAGCAGCAAAAAAATGAAAAGTCAGGCAAAATAAGTCGAAACAGAACCGTTATTATTAAAAAGATTCTTTCCATCATCCTATCGCTGAATCTCATCGCCATGATGTTTCCTGTCGATATAAATGTGGAAGCCGCGATAATTAATGATTCGGATGATCCTGCGTTCAATGTCATAGCTTATGATACGTCCGTCAGGATCACTATTCCCTATGTCAGCGATGTGTCCGATTACAGAATTTATCTGTCGGATAATTTACATCAAGACACCGTCTCGCTGACAGCCGATGCGACAACCCAATGTGTATACCGCAGCGGCAGCTACGAATCCTTCGTTTATGTGCTGAACGGCGCCGCCGACGCGCTGGACGCCACGCATACCATTATCCTGAGTCAAAACCACCCGTATTATTTTTACCTGGTAACTGATGACGGCAGCACCCCAGAGCTGCGATCTGTTTTTGCGGCAAATACCAAAGCATCCGCCGATTGTTATTGGACAAGCGCTGAACATTACGATATCCATTGGTATACGGCTAATACAAATTCAAGTACTTATACAATCAGCACGGAAGCGCAGCTTGCGGGACTTGCCGTGTTGAACAACGGTTTAAACGGCGTTTCCGGCGTGGATTTTTCCGGCAAAACCATCATGATTTCCGTATCGCTTGATTTATCCGCCTGGCTCTGGACGCCGATCGGAACCGAATCCAAACCGTTTAAGGGCAATATCGGCAGCGTTATATCGGATGGCGACAATATGCCTCTTTCCTGCATTCATACGATCCGAGGCCTGCATACCAATACGACCGGTAATGATCAGGGATTATTCGGCGTTGTCGGCGGCTCATCCGTAATATCGGATATCGCCATCGCGGATAGCTTTTTGAAAGGCGGCAGCAAGACCGGCAGCATAGCCGGCAGTTTTAAGGGAACAGCGATTGACAACTGTTTTAATACCGGTACGGTAAACGGCACGGTTAGCGCTACCGGAGGTCTTGTCGGCAGTTTCGATCACGGCAGCATTTCCGACAGCTACAATACCGGCTTGGTGGAAGGATCGTTCGGCGCCGGTGGCATTGCCGGTTTCGCATATGGAACAGGCATCGCAACCTGTTATAACAGCGGCGCGGTGAAGGGCTGGACGGATGTCGGCGGCATTGCCGGAACAGGTAACGGCGCCATAACAACTTGTTATAATACCGGTACGATTGCGGCAACGCAAAATCAAACCGGCGGTATTGTCGGTTGTAATGATGGCATCGTATCGGATTGTTATAATCAAGGAGCAATTCACGGTCTTGAATTTGTTGGAGGCATCGCGGGTATCGCTTTAAATAGTATTACAGACAGTTATAATACCGGCGCCATTTACGGAACGACCTTTCTTGGCGGGATCAGCGGTGATATCAACGGCATTTACCATCACACTGAAATATCCAATTGTTATCATACCGGATCAATCACCGGTACGCCCAACAATTTCGGCGGTATCACCACTTTTGCTGAAAATGGCGCTTTCGTGATTAATTCTTATTATAATCGAGAAATTGTATCAACCGACAATGGCTACGGAATCGGAAAAACGAGAGATGAATTAAAAAGCATGGCCGGTTCTTTGGGCGACGGTTTCGTCCTGGCTCCAGCGTGTTATGCAGCCGACGGCATATTTAGTTCCAGCAATCCGGTTAACGGCGGCTATCCAGTTCTAACAGCGTTCGGTTATACGGGTGGGTCGGATGTCGGCAGTCAGTTCGAAATTGAAACCGGAACCGATTGTTATCGGGTTAAAAACGCATACCAGCTCGATCTGGTCAGAAATTACTGCGGCAGTGTTAATTCAAATATCGTTTTCAAGCTTACCGGCAATATAGATCTTTCCATAACCGCATATGCCGGCAATGCCGCCAATACAAGCTGGCAGCCGATCGGTTCTGATGATGATGCATTCTACGCTGTTTTTAACGGAAACGGACACAGCATTTCCGGAATCACGATCAGCGGCTGGAACAGTTATCAGGGTCTTTTCGGATATAATTCCGGCACCCTTGAAAATTTAGGCGTAACAGACGTCAGCCTTACAGGTTGGGCTAACGTGGGAGGTATCGCCGGTTATAATACAGGCGTTATCAGCCGATGCAGCAGTACAGGGATCCTTTGCGGCATTATATCAGGCACCGAGATCGGCGGCATCGTCGGTTATACAGAAGGCAGCGGATCGGAAGTGTCTGGCTGCAGCAACGCCGGTACGGTTATGGGCGGTGGATGGATCGGCGGTATCGCCGGTTACAGCTGGTCGGCGGTGTCGGACTGCTCCAACACCGGGTCGATCATCGGAATCAAATATGATTATTCACCTGCCGAAGTCGGTCAGATCGGCGGAATTGTCGGGATCAATGCCATACAGTCATTAACGGGATGCAGCAACAAGGGTATGGTTTGCGGCAATCGGAATATCGGCGGAGTTGCCGGCTATCTGACCAACATCGATTACAGCAACATCGTCTCGGGATGCAGCAATACCGGCAGTGTTTACGGCAAAAACCAGACCGGCGGTATCGTCGGGAATGCCGCCTGCGCTATGAGGAACTGTCATAATGACGGGACAGTAACCGGATATGCCACCGGCAATACCGGTATAGGCGGTATCGCGGGACGAATCAGCAATGTTATGCAATCCTGTTATAATACAGGCACCGTTTCAGGCAGCAGTTCTGTCGGCGGAATCGCCGGTATTTTGGAAAGCGCATTATCCTATTGTTTCAATACCGGCGTTATATCAGGAAAAAGCAGCGCCGGCGGGATCATCGGCGAATCACAATATGCTTCTGCCGTTTATTGTTATAATACCGGCATGATAACTGCAACGGATTATGCCGGCGGAATTCTTGGAACAGATACGTCATGGGCCGGTATACAATGTTGTTACAACACCGGATTGATACAAGGTCACTCTTCCGGAGGAATTTCCGGAAACGCATCGTCGTCCGCTAATATCGCCAATAACAGTTATTGGGGATGCGACCGGAGCATCGGCGGCATCAGCAATAAATATCAAGGTGGCAAGCCTTTCGCGGAACTTGCTGCCGATTCCGTCAAAGCGGCCGGCAATACTGCGATAATTCAGCAAAATGGCATTCTCGATTCTGTTTATTATTCGAATCAAATGGGCGACGATTTCGCGGTTTCTTATTCCGCTTATCAAGTCGGAAACACCGATGTCGCAGCTGTTTCAGGATTGACGGTAACCGGCGGGGAAATTGGCACGACGACCCTTTCCGGTTTTGTCATCATTACGCAAAATGAGTTGAACATGCAGGACAACAGCGGTTTTACCGGTGCGGCTGCAATGCTCACCGTACCAATTTCGTTGCCGCTTACGGTGACACAAGCAACGCCTGCCGTCGCTGTTAGCGTTTCCGCCAATCCTGCAACCATTGGTGATACGGTGGCATTAACCGCCGCCATCCATAACGCGTATGCTCCGACGGGAACAATAACTTTTTATGATCACGGAATCTTTATCGGTTCGACACCTACGATCATTAACGGCGCCGCCTCCATAAACCAGACCCTCGCATCGACAGATAACCTGTCTATCACCGCCGCATACAGCGGTGACGATAATAATACGGCAGCGGTGAGCCTGAATCCGCTGGATGTATCTGTTGAAAAGCAATCACCCATTCTCGCCACAGTGGCAGCCGCGCCGGTTTCACCGCAAACCTATCCGCTTGCCTCGCTATCGATATCAACAACCTTAAGCCATTATTATGGAACGCTAAGCGGTCAAACCATTTCATTCTACGATGGGACGTCTTTTTTGGGTACCGCTGTCACCGATAACAACGGAGCAGCGATTTATACCCTGACAAATCCCGGAGCGAACGATCATCAATTTACCGCGCGGTTTGGTGGAGACACCAAGAACAATGCCGCCGAAACAAGTGTCGATAATCCTTATACCATCGAAAAAGGCGTACAGGCAGATTTGCTGGTTGTCGGCGTACCGACGTCCGTTACATACGGGGACGCTTCGTTCGCGCTTTCGTATTCCGGCGGCAGCGGCACGAACGAAACTTGTTCTTATCATTCAAATAACCAGGATGTTTTAAGCGTTGATTCAAATGGCACCGTCCATATCATCAATGCGGGAACCGCTGTTATTACCGTGACAAAAGCCGGTGATGACAATTATAATTCCATCAGTAATGATATCGCGGTCAGGGTTGCTCCCAAAACATTGAACCTATGCATTACCCCAAACAATAAACCGTACGACGCGACAATGGACGCAACTGTCAAAACGATCGATTACGCCGGCGTCGTCGGAACCGACGATGTTTATTTGAACGGTTTAGCGCTGTCGTTTGCTGATAGGGCGGCAGCAGACAGCAAACAGGTTGCCGCATCATACGATACATTAGGCGGAACAAAAGCGGCAAATTACGCTTTGGGTACCGTCGATGTCAAAAACGCGGATATCACGAAAAGAGAACTAATCGTCTCTGTGAAACCGGTAATCATAACCTGCGGCCAATCCCTTCCTTCTTTATCAGTAAGGATATCCGGATTTGCTCCGGGTGAAAACGAAAGCAACCTGGACGGATTTGAAAAGCCTGCTGCCAAGACATCCTACAACCATTCCACAACGACATGCGCAAAGGATATCCCTCTGTCTGTCATTTTCTCAGGTGGAAACGCGACATGTAATTACTTCTTTAATTATGTTTATGCCGCCGGTCTGACGTTACAAGCTGTGCAAGTGAATGATGAAGATTATCAGGTTTCCGGCAAATATGGTCAATCAATGAATCCTGCCGATTGGAACGCCGGAAGTTTCACCATTACACCCAGCAATGGTTATGACGCGATTTCTGTCGATGGAACCGCCTGGGCATCACAACTTACAATCAATTCAGAAGGTCAGAATCGCTTAGTTGCTTTTAAACTCAAGAAAACAGCGGACGGGACACAAACAGAAAGCAAAGACATTTACTATAATTTAGACAGTACCCCGCCGACTATCCTGATCACAGGAAATCCTGCCGGTCTGGTAAAAAGCTTCAATCTGACGGTTAATGTAACAGCCGGAGTCTCCGGTATAAAAAGTGTTAAAGTTAACGGCATGGACATAACCGACAGCTATATGCATGGTTACACCGTCAATCAGAACGGTGATTATCAATTTACAGTAACCAACGGCGCCGGTGTCACGGAAGACCAGACTGTCAAAGTCAGTGAAATCCAGCCAACGATGATAACAGATGAAAATACCGGTCTTATTTTCGATCTATCTGATGTTAGTTTTTCGTCAGGGGTGACCTTAGTTTCTGCAAGCGGCGTCATCCTGCCGAATTCAGGCGCCGCCGGCGCAGTCAATGCCACGGTGAATGAGCTTATTAACAACAGCAACCCCGGAAGTCTCGGCAATCTTACGGTTTATGATCTGAAACTGCTTGATCAGGACGGCAATCCCATTACAAATTTCACCGGAAAAATCAAAGTAAAAATTCCCATACCGGAAGGTGCAAGTGAAAACCCGCATGTATTCTGGTACAACACAGCGGACAGTTCGCTGACCGATATGAACGCGATCGTGGAAAATGAATATCTGGTGTTCGAAACGACACATTTCAGTTACTATGCTGTCGCAGCCTTAAAAACTGCCGTTGCTGCAGCGCCCGATACGCCAACAGACAACCGAGTATATTGGATTTTTGCGTTTGTATTACTCGGCGCAGGATTGATTGGATTTGTGGCGGCAAGAAAAAACAAGAAGCGTCGTACCAAAACAGGAGATCAATGAATAAGTATGAGCATCATAAAATCCGCGTTTAACCTCCATGATTTGGCTGAAGCCTGCCACCTCCCTTCTCCATATGAACCGGGAGAGGAATTGTGGAACGATCCATATATATCTAAAAAGATGCTTGAAGCGCATCTTTCGCCAGAAACCGATGCCGCAAGCTATCGTCCGCAAAAAATCCAGGCGATATGCGCTTATTTGCCACAGGCGCTCCATTTGAAGCCCAAGGATACTGTCGTTGACTTAGGCTGCGGCCCGGGGCTATATAGTTCAGATCTGGCCCGACAGGGACTGAAAGTCACCGGAATCGATCTTTCAGAAAACTCAATCCGTTATGCAAAAGAGCATCAGCCAGAACCGGATATGCAGTATTTCAGAGGGAGCTACCTCAACTTCTTTGGCAACGAACAGTTTAACGCAGCACTTCTGATCTATGAAGATTATGGCGTCTTAAGTCCTGATAACAGGATAATCTTGCTAAAAAACATACACGATGCTCTGATGCCGGACGGACATTTTGCATTCGATATATGTAGTCTGGCGGCATTAGAAATACGGAAGAAAACCTCCAAGCCAAACTGGTATATAGCCGATTCTGGTTTCTGGCGCCCGCATCGGCACATTGTGCTGGAAAAAACCTTCTTTTATGAGGATATCCCGGCAACATGTGATTTCTACGCCGTCCTTGATTCGAAATTGAGCATCTACCGCGTCTATCAGACTTTTTTTACACCGGAAACCATTACTCAGGAACTCGAGGAGAACGGATTCCGTGTAGAACGCATCCTATCAGATCTTACGGGCAGGCCATATCAACCCGATTCGCCGACACTGGGGGTTATCTGCGAAAAGATATGACTTATTTTTAACCACCGGATATTTGACAATTCAAATCATGTGTGCTTTAATCGTTTCAATAAAATTAAATAGACAGGGGAGCTTGTTTGACAGGCTGAGAGGAAGTTTTCAACTTCGACCCTAAAACCTGATTTGGATAATGCCAACGTAGGGAGCTGCCGATTGTTATGAACAGGAAGTGCCTTATCGCGCTTCCTGTTTTGTTTTGCAAGGGAGTATGGATCATGAAAAACTGTTTATCTATAGCCGGTTCGGATTGTAGCGGCGGAGCGGGAATACAAGCCGATATAAAGACTTTTTCCGCGCTCGGCTGCTTTGGCATGAGCGTGATCGTATCGGTTGTCGCGGAAAATACTTGCCGGGTTATATCTATACACGATATTCCTCCTCGAATCATTAGAGACCAAATTGATGCGGTTTTTGAAGATATCGAAGTCGATGCGGTTAAAATCGGCATGTTATCCGGTATTGAAGCTATGGAAGCTGTTGCGGAAAAGCTGCGAATATATAGGCCGTTATACACAGTGATCGATCCTGTGATGATCGCCAAAGGCGGCTGCGCCCTTATGCGGCCTGATGCTTTGCAAACGCTGAAGCAAGAAATCATACCACTCGCCTATTTATTAACGCCCAATATTCCGGAGGCGGAAATCCTTGCCGGTATAACGCTTGAATCATTAAACGATATAAAAACCGCTGCCAGAATCATTCATGACATGGGAGCCGGAAATGTCCTGATCAAAGGCGGTCACGCTGCCGGCGATGCGGTCGATGTTTTATATGACGGCCAACGGTTCTTTATGTTTACCAACGAGCGAATCAATACAAAAAACACCCATGGCACCGGATGTACCCTGTCATCAGCAATCACGGCAAATCTGGCACAGGGCATGGATTTGCCGAAAGCGACAGAAACAGCCAAAGCGTTTGTCACCTTGGCTATACAACATTCGCTGAATATCGGAAAAGGACACGGACCGACGAATCACTTCTATGAATTTTATCAAATGAAAGGATATGAATCATGAAAAATTACAAGACCCAAATGGAGGCTGCCAAAAAAGGCATCCTGACGCCGGAAGTGAAAAATGTCGCGCAAAAAGAGAACATCGACGCAGATAAACTGATGGCGGCCACAGCTCAGGGAACCGTTGTCATACCGGCCAATATCCGTCATCGATCGCTCTCGCCAAATGGAATCGGTTCCGGTCTCAAGACAAAAATCAACGTCAATCTCGGCATATCCGGCGACTGTAAAAATTATGATATGGAAATGCAAAAGGTAGATTTAGCGCTAAAATATGGCGCAGAAGCCATTATGGATCTCAGTAATTATGGGAAAACGAATACTTTTCGCCGGGCGTTGATCGCCAAATCTCCCGCAATGATCGGCACTGTGCCGATGTATGATGCCATAGGCTATCTTGAGAAGGATTTGCTTGAGATCACGGCCCATGACTTTATAAAAGTAATTCGTGCCCACGCCGAAGAAGGCGTTGATTTTATGACGATTCACGCCGGAATAAATAAAAGAGCCGTGGAATCATTTCGTCGTG
>CAYRWC010000096.1:0-9179 GCA_964427795.1 uncultured Oscillospiraceae bacterium
CCCGGTTTGGATAACGGCGAATAAACCGCCTTCCGGTCTTTTGCCTGCGGCATAGTTGACTAAAAGATTCACCCCAACAGAGGAAAAAACGCTCAGCTATAATCATGGATTTTCCAAATAATACATCCACAAAACTATAATGGTACAAGAAAAGCGAAAGGGGCTGTTTTGGTGACAGCCCCTTTCCTCAATGAACGCTAGCGGCCGGGAGATCCGGCATCAGGGAATTTCGATTTCGCGATTCCAGCTCATCATGGCCCGCAGATCCCGGCCTATTTTCTCAACCGGATGTTCGGCTTCGATCCGGCGGCGCGCCAGGAAATTCGGTCGGCCGGCCTGGTTTTCCAAAATCCAGTTGCGGGCGAAAACGCCTTCCTGAATTTCCCGCAGAACCTGCCGCATCTCCTGCCGGGTTTGCTCGGTGATGATCCGGCGGCCAATGCAGTAATCGCCGTACTCCGCCGTGTCGCTGACAGAATAGCGCATCAGGGACAAACCGCCTTGGGCGATCATGTCGACGATCAATTTCATTTCATGCACACATTCATAATAAGCGTTTTCCGGATCGTATCCGGCTTCGACCAGAACTTCGAATCCGGCTTTCATCAGCTCCGAAACCCCGCCGCACAAGACACATTGTTCGCCGAACAAATCGGTTTCCGTCTCCTCGCGGAAGGTGGTGCCGAGTAACCCGGCTCTGGCGGCGCCGATTCCAAAACCGTAATCGAAAGCCAGCTCCCGGGCTTGTCCGGTGAAATCCTGATGAACGGCAAACAGCGCCGGTACGCCGCGCCCGGCTTTATACTGGCTGCGGACCGTATGACCGGGACCTTTTGGCGCGATCATGAAAACATCGATATCGGCCGGCGGCTTGATCCGGCCGAAATGAATATTAAAGCCGTGAGCGAAAGCCAGGGCTTTTCCGGTTGTCAGATTGGGCAGCACATCTTTCTCGTATAAATCGGGCTGCTTTTCATCATTAACCAGGATCATCACGACATCGGCCCGCCTGACTGCCTCGGCGGTGGTAAAAACCTGCAGGCCGGCTGCTTCAGCCTTGCTCCAGGAACGACTGCCCTCATACAGGCCGACAATGACCTGGAAGCCGCTGTCTTTTAAATTAAGGGCATGGGCGTGGCCCTGGCTGCCGTAACCGATAACGGCGACGAGTTTGTGATCCAGCGCGTGAGTCCGGCATTCTTGTTCTTTATATATCTTTTTCATGGAACGACCTCCTCCGGTTCCTCCGGATTATCCGGCTGATTCCGGCCGGGCGCGGGCGGTGCGACATTCATGACTTTGATGCCGCGTTCGATGGCGATAGGTCCTGTCCGGACCAGCTCCAGGATGCCGTATGGCTCGAGCAGGCTTTGCAAAGCTTGTATTTTATCATCTTTGCCGCTGATTTCGATCGTTACGGTCGTCGGGGAGACATCGATGATATGTCCGCGGAAAATATCCGCGACCTGCAGAATTTGTGCCCGGGTTGCAGCATCGGAATGGACTTTGATGAAAACCAGCTCGCGTGAAAAAAATTCATCGGCCTTTAAATGCCGGACCATGAGAACATCCGGCATTTTATGCAGCTGACGGGTTATTTGCCGAACCAATTCATCATCGCCGGACAAGGTGATGGTAATCCGGGAAATGGCCGGATCCTGCGTGGTGCCGACAGCCAGGCTTTCAATATTGTAGCCGCGGCGGGCAAACAGACTGGTGACTCGCGTCAGAACGCCGGCCCGGTTTTCAACCAGGACAGATAGGCTCTGCAGCATGATATCCCTCCTCGTCATGAATTAAAGAACTGATGTTTCCACGTTATCATGTTTCAGCGGCGCCGGCAACATTCTGGCCGAACTCGTCGTAAAATGAGAAAATAAATAACGATTTTAACACCCGGCAATAAAAAAGGCCTGCCGCGGTGCCGGGCAGGCCTGTATCGGGATCGGTCGGCGTTTGTGCTGAAAAATTCCGCATCCGGCTGTTTTGCCCGGCGAAACGTTTTCAGAACAGCAGTCCTATTTGTTTCCGCTTTTCAAAATGTCGCGGATTTCTTCCAGAAGCTGAACATCGGCCGGTTTGGCGGCCGGAGCCGGTTCCTTCTTTTTCTGCAGCTTGTTCAGCAAGCGGATGATGAAGAAGATCGTGACGGCGATGATGATGAACTGGATGATGACCTGGATCAAGTGGCCGTAGGTAATCGCGACCTCCGGTTTGATGATTTTGTCGTTTTCAACAATAGCTTGAGTCAGAATGATTTTAAATTCCGAGAAATTGATGCCGGCTGTCAATGCGCCGACAACAGGCATGATGATATCATTGACCAGACTATTGACGATGGCGTTGAACGCAGCGCCGATTACGACGGCGACAGCCAGGTCCATGACATTGCCCCGCATGATGAATTTCTTAAAGTCCGCCCACATAAGTCAACCTCCTTGGTTCAGAGCCTGCCTGCCGGCAAGCTGTTTAATAAATCCAGTATAGCGGATGATTGACCGATATGCCAGCCCGTTTCCGTTGTTCCGACCGATCGGAAATCCGGTATGACGACGGTTTTTGTGCTCCGTAAAGTAAAAGCGGCGAAACGGCAGCCGCGAAAAGGAACAAATGTTTGACATGGGCGAGGCCGCCGATTATAATAGACATAGAATCTGAATAACAGACTGATGGCGATGTGTGATGGCAATGATGGACTTAATGCAGAAATTAGCGATTCTTGGCGAATCGGCGCGTTACGACGTGTCGTGTTCGACCAGCGGCGTTGAACGCCCGAACAACCACCAGGGTATAGGCAATACCACCATCGGAGGCATTTGTCACAGCTGGACGGAAGACGGCCGCTGCGTTTCACTGCTCAAGGTTTTGCTGACCAATTATTGCGAATACGACTGCGCTTATTGTGCGAACCGCCGATCCAACGATCATCTGCGTACTGCTTTTCAGCCTGAGGAACTGGCCGCTCTGACAATCGAGTTTTACCGGCGCAACTATATCGAAGGATTATTTCTCAGCTCCGGCATTATCCGGGATCCGGATTATACGACTGAGTTATTGATCCGGACGCTGGATCTGCTGCGCCATACGTATCGCTTCAACGGGTATATCCATGCCAAGGCGATACCCGGGACGTCGGCCTTGCTGCTCGAACAGCTGGGACTTTTAGCCGACCGGGTCAGCGTCAATATCGAACAATGCACGGTTGCTTCGCTGGGTGTCCTGGCGCCGCAAAAAACCGCTCTGGCGATTGCTTCGCCAATGCGTTTTCTGGCCGAAAGGCATAAAGCCAATCAAGATGAATTGGTGCGTTACCGCCATGCGCCTGCATTTGCGCCGGCCGGCCAGAGTACGCAGATCATCATTGGCGCCAGCCCTGAGCGTGATCTGCAGGTTTTGTCTTCCGCCCAGATGATGTATGAACGTTATCAGTTGAAACGGGTCTATTACTCGGCCTACATACCGATCAACCAGGATACCCGGCTGCCGGCTCTGACCCAGCCGCCGCCTTTGCTGCGGGAGCATCGCTTGTACCAGGCCGACTGGCTGCTCCGGTTTTATCATTTTCGGGTCGACGAACTCCTGGACCCTCTGCGTCCGGACCTTGATCTGGAGGTGGACCCCAAATGCGCCTGGGCTTTAAATCATCTTGACCGTTTTCCGGTGGAACTGAACAAAGCCGATCTGGAAACGCTTTTGCGCGTACCGGGAATCGGCGTCCGGTCGGCTCGGAAAATTATTGCGGCGCGGCGGTGCAAACGTCTGCAAATCGAGGATCTGCGCAGCCTCAATCTGGTCATGAAGCGGGCCGGCTGGTTTGTCACCTGCGACGGCCGCTATGGCGCGGCCAGGATTCCGGCAGCCGATTCGCTGCGTATCCTGCTGGCGGACAAAGCCGGGATCAAGCGTCAATCGCCGCTGCAATTGCAACTGGAGGACCTTGGCCTTGTTTGTGATTTATGATTCATCATTCAACGGATTGCTTTCGGCGATCGCCTGGTGTCTGCGCAACCGGCAAAAACCGCTTGGCTTTCTGTCCGATCAGGATCCGGCTCCTTTGCTGGACTCGATTGCCATTCCGGAAGAACCGCGGATCCGCCGGCTGTTCCGGCGCCATTTGGCAACCGTAGCAGGGCAAACCGCGGGATCGGAAATCCTGGATACTCTATACCGTGCTTTTTTATCGGAAGCCGTTGGCATGGCCAACTGGATTTATGAGTATCTTTGTCTGGCACTTGAAAGTCGCAGGAATCCGGCCGACCAGCTTTATCTGCCGGCGGTGGCGGCCGTTGCCGGTGCGTCCCGGAGGGTAGCCGGGCAGGCGCACCAATACATGGGACTGCTGCGTTTCAGGCGTATGGGCGAGCATTTGCTATTAGCTGAATTCGAACCCGATTATCATGTGCTGCCGTTGATATTGCCGCATTTTGCCGACCGTTTGTGCGATCAGGAATTTGTCATCTGCGACCGCCGCCGCGGCATCGCGGCCTGGCACCAGACTAATGGAACCTGCTCGCTGCATCGGCTGGCGGAAACGTGCGGCGAAGAAACTGCCGTTCCGGATCAGGCTGCTCTGCCGAATCCGGCTGCCGCCGGATCAGTGGATTGCGGCGGTCTGTCTACCGGAACGATTATATCAGAACTGCCGGCCGGACAGCCGGTATCCGGAACCGAATCCGGCCGGGAGACGCAGGACGATCCCGCATATGAACGGCTGTGGCGACATTATCTGAAGCATCTGACGATTCCGGAACGACGCAATTTATTGCTGCAGCGCAGCCATATGCCGAAAAAATACTGGAAATATCTGACCGAAAATCCTTTTATTCCATAAAAAAGCGCGCGGCCGCTTAACGCTGCCGCACGCCTCCGGTATGAATGCATATTATGCTTAACAGTACTGGCGAATGCCCTGAGGCAGGTTATCCATCTCGGCACTGAGAATTATCATGACACTAAAATTGTCCTTCTCAGAAAACGCGTTCAAATCGTTGAGAAAGGTTTCCAGACTGGCAATATCCGAGTCGTTGGCGACTTTAAAGATACTGTCGATATAAACATGAGTCAGGTCATAATCTTTGGCGCTGATGCCGGCGATAAAACTCAGCAATTCGCGATAACCCTTAACCGGGTATTCCGAGATATCCACCAAGCGGATTTTGTACTTGACCATACGGTCCAACCGCCGGCCGGCTTCAATGCAAACGACATTGGAGGCATCGCTGACGGCCTGCATATTCAGGTCGTCTACCAGCCGGGCGGTTTTCCCGCTCCCCTTGCTGCCGACAATTATCTTGATCATAGGCGCACACTCCCTTGTAATCAATTTCCGGATCGCTCCGGCTTATTCTTATTGTAACGTAAAGCGTATGTTAAAAGAAGTCATTTCCTTTTTTTTATGCCCTGGAGCCTGTCTAAAAAATGCGGATGTGATTTGTTTAATTGGCCAAAATATGTCGGTACAAAGCGTATTTTTCCTTGCATCACCAGGTGCCATATGATATAATACCAACGGAATGACGGTGGTTAGGTGGCAAAGAGTGGGTAGTCCCCACTCTTTGTTGCTTCATGTCGAAAGCCCTGTCGGAGAGGATGAAAGCATGGCGGGAAAACCTGATCTGAAGAAATTGATTATCGACGCGGCAACGGCGCCGATTGCCGAATTGGGCATCGAACTGATCGATGTAGAATGGATTCGGGAAGGTCAGGCCAAAATTCTCCGGCTTTTTATCGATAAGAAGGGCGGCGTGGATTTGGACGATTGCACGGCGGTCAGCAGGCTTGTGGACACGCTGATCGACGAACGCCTGCAAATCCATGAACACGATTATCTGGAAGTTTCGTCCCCGGGCTTGGAAAGACCACTGAAAACGGAGCGCGATTTTATCCGTTATCAGGGAGAATGGGTGGAATTGACCGGATATAAGGCAATCGGCGGTCAAAAAAAGGTGCAAGGCAAATTATGTCCGTGTACGGATACGGATATTTGTCTGGAGATGGAAGACGGAACCATGCGGCAGTACCCCCGCAATGAAGTTGCCAGGGTCCGGAGAACGATAAGATTTTGATAGGATGGAAGGAGAAACATTGGCATGAATGCTGAGTTGATCGAAGCCCTGCGACTTTTAGAAAAAGAACGGGGAATTGATGCGGAGGTTTTATTCGAAGCCATAGAAGAGGCTTTGGTTTCGGCCTATAAAAGAGAATTCGAGGCCAAAACGACAGACAACATCCGTGCGGAAATTGATCGCCAAACCGGCGAAATGCGGGTTTTTCTAACGAAGACCGTCGTGGAAACGGTAGATGATCCCAACGCGCAGATTGCTTTGGAAGAAGCAAAAGCGCTGTCGGAAGATTTTGAAATCGGCGACATGATGGAATATCAGCTGCGGCCGCAGGATTTTGGCCGCCTGGCCGCGCAAACGGCGAAAAATGTGATCAACCAGAAGCTTTGCAACGCGGAGCGGGAACGGATACACAGCGAATTCAACAGCCGGGTCGGCGAAGTTGCTGCTGGTGTTGTTCAGCGTAAAGACCGCCGTGAGGTTATTGTCGATATCGGCCGCGCGGAAGCGGTGCTGCCCTATAACGAGCAGGTCCGTCTGGACGGTTACAATTTTAATCAGCGCCTGCGCTTTCTCATCCTCAAAGTGGACGAACGCAAGGGAAGACCGATCATATATGTTTCGCGCAGCCATCCGAACCTGGTGCGCAAGCTTTTTGAACAGGAAGTTCCGGAAATCGCGTCCGGTGTTGTTGAGATCGTATCAGTGGCCCGCGAAGCCGGTTCACGGACCAAAATCGCCGTATTGTCCCGCGACAGCAATGTCGATAGCGTGGGTTCTTGTGTCGGACAGCGCGGATTGCGCGTTCAGGCGATAATGGACGAATTGATGGGAGAAAAAATCGACATCATCGAGTGGAATCCCGATATATCGGTTTTTATCAGCAACAGCTTGAATCCGGCGAAGGTCGTCCGGGTCGATGTCCAGGAAGATGAAAAAATCGCCCGGGTTATTGTACCCGATCACCAGTTGTCGCTGGCAATCGGCCGCGAAGGTCAAAATGCCCGCTTGGCGGCGCGTTTGACCGGTTGGAAAATCGATATCAAGAGCGAATCCCAGTATCGCGCAGCTGTAGAATCCGAATTGCTTTCCCGTTTTTCCGAGGCGGTTGAAGCCACGGCGGCTGATTTCGGCGATGAGAAAAGCGACGAAGAGACGAATAAGGAAGAGCAGTAAGGATTGACCGTCGCGCTGAGGAGGGATGGCTATGCCAAAAAGAATACCGCAGCGGATGTGTGTTGCCTGCAGGACCATGCGGCCGAAACGGGAGCTTATCCGGCTGGTGATTACGGCGGCCGGTGAAATAGCTTTGGATCCGTCCGGGAAAAAGCCGGGGCGAGGCGCTTATGTCTGCCGCAGCCGGCAATGCCTGGAACAATCCATCCGGGGGCATAAACTGGACAAGGGTTTAAAATCTCATGTCAACGACGCGGTCATCGCCGTTTTGGCTGCGGAGATGGAGGCTTTGCCGCAGGATGAATCAGAAGAAGCAGAAGCAGAAACTTGAACCGGGGCAAAGCACGCCGGAAATGGTTTATCGGATGATCGGTCTGGCGGTGCGTGCCGGCCGGGCTGCAACCGGAACCGAAGCTGTCTTGAAGACCTTGAGCCACGGACAGACGCAATTGGTGATTGTGGCGGAGGATACCGCCGCCGGCACCAGCCGGCAGGTTGAAACAGCCGCGGCCCGCGATGCCGTGCCGGCGATCCGGTTTGGCAGTAAAACGGAACTCGGTCATTGGACCGGTCATGAAGAACGGGCTATCGTAGCCATCAATGATCAAGGCTTTGCCGACAGGCTGAAGATACTGATCGAATGTCTTCCCGGCAGCAATTCCGTTCCCGGCGAGATCGACGCCGACCGGATTGACGCCGGCGCCGACATCGGTCATGATGGAGAAGACAAAATGAGATAAGGTAAACAGTTGGACCGGTTGTGTCCAAGAAGGATAATTGGAGGAAAAGGTAAAATTATTATGGTGAAAAGAGACGATTCCGGATCTGGACTGAGAGCAGGATTTGTCCGCGGTGACGGCCTGGTGCAGCCTCCGAAGAAAGCAAATCCGCCGAAGCCCGAAGAACCGGCTGCCAAGCCGCAGCCGCCGGTAACCGAACCGGCTGTTAAGGAACCGGAAGAAATATCGGGACCGACAATGACCATGCAAGGCGTATCCGGCAAAAAAATAACCGGCGTGGTTAAAGTTGTCAAGGTCGCGCGCCCTGATAAACCCGCGGCACCGGCTCCGGCAGAAGCGATTGCGGCTGCCGAGGCCGAAAAACCGGCTGCTTCGGTTGAAACCGGGCCGGCAGCGTCGGAACCGGTTCCTTCAAAGGCTGAGACGGTAAAAGAAGAAATGAAACCGGCGTTGCCTAAACAAGAAGAAACAGCCGGTAACCGGCAGGAGAAAACTGAACAGCCGGCCGCGACAGCACCCGCCGCAGCCGAAAAAACACCCGCCGCTCCTCTTGCGGCCGAATCGGCAGAAAAAACCGGCCAGCCGGCTGTTAAGCCTGAGCTTACCGGACAACCGATCGCGGCTAAAGATGTGGCCAGACCGGTCAATTTGAAAATCGAAACAGCCCAGCCGTCGGCCGAAACGCCGGCTACCCAGCCGTCGGCGATTCATCCGCAGCGCATGGGCCCGAATCAGGTTGAACCGCTGGCTGTAAGGCCTTCCGGCGACCGTCCGCAAAGCGATCGCCCGCAGGGCGACCGCGGCCCCGGTTACGGTCAGGGTGGTTACAGCCCGCGTCCGCAAGGCGACCGTCCACAAGGCGATCGTCCGCAGGGCGACCGCGGCTACGGCCAGGGCGGTTACGGCCCGCGCCCGCAAGGCGACCGCGGCCCCGGTTACGGCCAGGGCGGCTACAGCTCGCGTCCGCAAGGCGACCGCGGCCCCGGTTATGGTCAGGGCGGTTATGGATCGCGTCCGCAAGGCGACCGTCCGCAGGGCGATCGCGGTCCCGGCTACGGTCAGGGCGGTTATGGATCACGTCCACAAGGCGACCGTCCGCAGGGCGATCGCGGTCCCGGATACGGTCAGGGCGGTTACAGTCCGCGTCCGCAGGGCGACCGTCCGCAGGGCAGTCGCGGCCCCGGTTATGGTCAGGGCGGTT
>CAYRWC010000097.1:0-9033 GCA_964427795.1 uncultured Oscillospiraceae bacterium
AGCCCGGGAAAAACAACGGTTTTTTCTCATTTAGCAGAAAAGGTAACATTAAATGCAAAACTAAGGAATAATTTGCAAACCATCAATCGCCGGATCGTGAAAACGAACCGATTTTCGCGCCGGTCAGGCGTATCAAGTCCGATACGGCGACAATCATTTGAACGCCGCGCTGACCGGCGCTCACCGCTATGTGCTCCTGGGCGAGCACCCGCTCGTCAAAAAAAGTCGGCCATTTCTTTTTCATACCGACCGGCGAGCAGCCGCCGCGCAGATAACCGGTAAGCGGCAGCAATTCCTTAACTGGTATCAGTTCCACCCGTTTGTCGCCGCTTAATATCGCCAGCTGCTTCAGATCGACTTCCCGGTCAACGGCCAGACAGCATACTAAATAACCCTTGCGGTCGCCTTGCGCCACCAGGGTTTTATACATTTGGTCCATCGGCAGATTCAGAACCGACGCGGCCTTGACGCCGGAAAGATCGGCTTCGTCATATTCATATGTGCGAACCGCATAAGCAATACCGGCTTGATCCAGCTGACGCAAAGCGTTCGTCATTATTTTCTTCATTTTCCGTACCGCATTTCCAAATCAATCATCCTGCCAAAAGCTAACACCTATTATAGCCTTGACAGGCAATTGTTTCAAAATGCGCTTTACGATGCTCCTTTTTGTGTTTTAACAAAAAACATTCCAAACAACCGCAAAAAGCAAAAGAGGATATCTCAAAGATCATCATCCTCTTGAGACATCCTCTTCTTGATCTGTATCCGGCCCGTTTCTGCCTTGGGCTTAACTCATGCCGTTATCGGGCCGCTATCAGGCTGTTTCAGGCCGTTTTCAGCCCGGCAATTCTCAATAAGCCTGCTGCAGCAATTCTTCCAGCTCGCGGATCAGCGGCATGCGCGGATTCGTTCCGGTACATTGATCCGCAAAAGACTTTTCAGCTATCTTCGGCACCAAATCCCGATATTTGGTTTCATCGATCTGGCAGTCGCGGAAACGCATCGGCACATTCATCTGTTTCATCAGGTCGCGGATGGCTGCGATCAGGGCCTGGACACCTTCCTCGACCGTATCGAATTTCAAGCCGATGGTTCGTGCTATTTCCGCATAACGCTGATCGGCAATATAGGTCTCATATTTGGGGAAGGAAACGAATTTGCTGGGTTTTTGGGCGTTATAGGCAATAACATAAGGCAGCAGAACGGCATTGCTGCGGCCATGCGGAATATGGAACTCGCCGCCCAGTTTGTGAGCCAACGAATGGTTGATGCCCAGGAAAGCGTTGCTGAAAGCCATGCCGGCCATGCAGCTGGCGTTGTGCATCTTCTCACGGGCTGTCCGGTTGCTGCCGTCGGCATAAGCTGTCGGCAGCCAGTTGAAAACCAGTTTTATGGCATGCAAGGCCAGGCCGTCGGTATAATCGGAAGCAAAAGTAGAAACATAAGCTTCAATCGCATGTGTCAGAACATCCAAACCGGTGTCGGCTGTAATTGATTTCGGCACGCTCATGACAAAATCCGGATCGATGATCGCCACATCGGGCGTCAGCTCATAATCGGCCAACGGGTATTTGGTTTGCGTCGAACGATCGGTAATGACCGAAAATGAGGTCACTTCAGAACCGGTTCCGCTGGTTGTCGGAATAGCCACCAGTTTGGCTTTGCGGCCCATGTGCGGGAATTTGACGACTCTTTTGCGGATATCCATAAATTTCAAGGTCAGCTGTTTGAAATCGAGGCCGGGATTTTCATAAAACATCCACATGCCCTTCGCCGCATCGATAGCCGAGCCGCCGCCCAGCGCAATAATGACATCCGGCTGGAATTGGTTCATTGCCGCCACGCCGCGATAGATCGTTTCAATATCCGGATCCGGCTCAACATCTGAAAAGATCTCGCAATGAACATAATGCTGACGTTTACGCAGATAATAAAGAATTTTGTCAACATAACCGAAACGAACCATCGTCGGGTCGGTTACGATAAAAGCCTTGCTGATGTCCGGCATTTTTTCCAGATACTGGGTTGACTCGAATTCAAAGTAAATTTTTTCCGGCACCTTAAACCACTGCATGTTGACCCTCCGTTTAGCGACCCGCTTTTTGTTAACCAGGTTTATAGCCGTAACATTCGAGGATGTCGCATTGCGGCCATAAGAACCGCAGCCCAGGGTCAGAGAAGGCATGTTCGTATTGTAGATATCACCGATCGCGCCATGAGAAGACGGTGAGTTTATGATCAATCGGCTGGCTTTCAACCGGTTGGCATATTCGCCGGCGACCGTTTCATCCTCGGTATGAATTACCGCCGAATGCCCCAAGCCGCCAAATTCCAAGACCTCTTCGGCTCTTTGTATGCCCTCGGCTTCATTTTCGACAATATAATAAGCCAGAATCGGGCTCAACTTTTCCACTGATAACGGATAATCCGGTCCTACGCCATCCAGCTGGGCCAACAGAATTTTTGTATTCTGCGGCACATCCAGGCCCGCCATGCGGGCGATGTCCGCTGCCGGCTGGCCGACAATTTCCGGCCGCACGGCAACCTTGCCAGGCTTGATAATCGCAGCCTGCAACTGCGCCGTTTCTTCACGGCTCAGGAACACGCAGCCATTTTCCCGCATAAAAGCTTCAAATTCCGGTACGACCTCGCGATCAACAATAACAGCCTGCTCCGATGCGCAGATCATACCGTTGTCAAATGTTTTGGACATGATCAGATCCGTTGCCGCTCTTTTGATATTCGCCGTGTGGTGAATATAACACGGCACATTGCCGGGACCTACGCCCAAAGCCGGCTTGCCGGCGCTATAGGCAGCCTGGACCATCCCGCTGCCGCCGGTGGCCAAAATCAAGGCGACGCCCGGATGATTCATCAGCTTATTCGTTGCTTCCAACGATGGATTTTCAATCCATTGAATACAATTTTCAGGAGCTCCGGCTGCCAGAGCCGCCTGATAAACGACTGATGCCGCCTGGCTGCTGCACTTCTGCGCCGAGGGATGGAAGCCGAAGATGATCGGATTGCGGGTTTTCATCGATATCAGGCTTTTAAATAAAGTCGTCGATGTCGGGTTGGTTACCGGAGTGACCGCAGCAATAACCCCGACCGGCTCCGCGACTTCGATATAATCTTCATAATCATTCTCATTGATGATGCCGACCGTCTTATTGTCCTTGATGCTGTGATAAATATACTCGGTCGCAAAAATGTTTTTGGTCATTTTATCTTCATAAACACCGCGGCCGGTTTCATCAACCGCAGCTTTAGCCAGCGTCATATATTCCGCTAAACCCGCCGTAGACATAGCTTTGACGATGTCGTCAATTTGTTCCTGATTATAATCCATCAGACGGTCCAGAGCAGTCTGAGCCTGTTGAACCAAGCGGTTAATTTCATCGTCAACGTTTACGGTCTTCAAAGTGTCATTTTGGCTCTTTTCCGCCAACGGCACCGACTTTTCAAGGTCTTTTTTTTCACCGATTTCCTTTTTCCGTTCCGACATAACGATCCCTCCACCTTTTACTCGAACAGCTTTGATAAAGTCAGTCCGGTTATTCCCGCTTTGAAAACGTTTACGTTGTCATAAATTTACGCATAACCTTGCATATCCTATTCCGTTAACGTTTACGATGTTATTTTAGCTTTCGGCAGACAGGCTTGTCAATTCGATGATTACAACAAAATCAATAAACAAAGCCGACGCATTTTGTTTATTCTGTCATCGAAAATGAACGGCAGATCAAAATAAACCGATCGGCATTTGATGATTAGGCAACCGGCGGTATATCTTTTCAAATAGCCGGCAAACCGTATCAACGATTATTGTTTTCTCTGATTTTACATGGTAGAATCATTATGCTTTGATAATCAAATTATTTTCCACGAAGCGTATGCCGTTTTATTTGGAGGGATCTATATGCAGACTGTAACAGGGAAAAAGTACTATGATTGTCCCCGGTTTCAAACGCTGCGTGACTTATTGAATGATTGTGTCGCCCGATATGGCGATATGGATGCTTATCGTTATCATGAAACGCCGGGCAGGCCGGAAATCGTCCATAGCTTTCGCGATTTCATGACAGCGGTCAATGAAGCGGGCACCGGCTTGAAACAGCTGGGCCTTAACGGTAAACATATTGTGATCATCGGTGCCAATTGCTACGAATGGGCTGTCGCCCACAACGCTGTGGTAAACGGACTTGGCGTATCCGTTCCGCTGGACCGGCAGCTGCCGGAACCCGAGGTTATCCACTTGACCGCGCGCGGCAATACCGAAGCTTTTATCTATAACGCCACCCATCACGCCATCGCGCTGGCCGTAGCAGCCGTCAATCCTCAGATCCGCTATTTTATATGCATGAAGCCCGGCATCATCGACGCCGGTCTCCAGGCTAAGGACCCACGTTTTATCCAGCTTGCCGATGTCATGGCTCAAGGGCGGCAGCTGATCGCACTCGGCGACCGCGGTTATATTGAAGCGCCCATCGATCCGAACGCCCTTTGTTCGCTGCTCTTTACCTCCGGTACTACCGCGATGTCCAAAGGCGTTATGCTCAGTCACCGGAACATAACCGGCAATGTCCACGCCGTCGTCAGAACCATCCATGTCGCGCAGGGTCAGCGAGCGTTGTCTGTTCTGCCGCTGCATCATACTTTCGAAAACACGGTCGGCATGTATATGATGCTGGCTTTTGGCTGCTGCATCTGTTTTAACGACGGGTTGCGTTATTTGGCGCAAAATCTGAAAGAATGGCAGATCAACATTTTGCTTGCTGTTCCCCTATTATACGAGAACATATACCGCCAAATCGAAAAAAACATCCAGAAGTCGGGCAAACAGCACCTTGTGCATATGATGCTCAAGCTTTCCAACGGTTTGCGTAAAATTCACATTGATCTGCGTAAGAAGCTTTTCCATCAGATTCTCGCCGGCGTCGGTGGCGGACTCAACCTCTGTGTCTGCGGCGCCGCGGCGATCGATGCGGATATCGTTCGTTTCTTTAACGATATCGGTATAGAATTCTTATGCGGCTACGGCCTGACGGAAACAGCTCCCGTCGTCGCCGCCTGTAATCAGCATGTCAATGTTTACGGCAGCGTTGGTAATCCCCTGGCTTTTATCGAAGCCGCTATCGATACAGAATCCGAAAAAGCAGGTGCCATCGGCGAGATTCTCACCCGCAGCGATTGCGTCATGCTGGGGTACTACCAGAATCCTTCGGCAACCAAAGAAGTCATGACCGAAGATGGTTGGTTCAGAACCGGCGATATCGGCTATCTGGATCAAAAAGATTGCATTCATATAACCGGCCGCGTTAAATCGATGATCGTCTTAACCAACGGAAAAAAGGCTTTCCCCGAAGAAATCGAATTCCTTCTCAGCCATGTGCCCGGCATCCGCGAATCTGTTGTCTGGGGTGATGTCACCTCGCGTGACGCGGTCGATATCTGTGCCAAACTGGTCGTCAATCCCGATGAGCTGCCGCCCGAAGTACAACGGCAGCCCGAAACGGCCAGCGCTTATTTTGCCGAACAGATCAAACAAATCAATCAAAAAATGCCACCCTACAAGGCGATTAAGTATTTTATACTTTCTGAGCAGGACCTGATCAAGACAACAACCCTGAAGGTTAAGAGGCCGCTGGAACAGGAGAGAATCAATAACCGCCTGACCGAGCTGGGTTTATCGATGAAAACAGCTAACGGCCGTTCGCTTGATTAGTCCGCCGTGATATAATGAGGAAGTTAATAATACGTGGATTAACTGCCGGCAGGAGGTTATCATGGCACAGATTGATCTCAGTTGTCCGCATTGCGGCGGCCATTTCAGTTTGGACAGTACCCGTCCGCTGCAAGCTTACTGGACTTGCCCTTATTGCAACAACCGCTCCCTGATGCAACGCGACAATGATCAAATCCGTTTACGCGGCATTATCGCCAACCGGCCCGGCCAGGAAAATTCAAACGAATCCGCAGCCGTTCCGCCTGAATCTCCGGTCGTCAACGAAGAAAACCGGCCGGTTAAGCCCCGTTCTTTATCTGATTATATTGCCGAAACCAACGCTCCGCCCGAACCGACCCCGCCGTCCGATGAACCGGAAGCCGCTCATTCGGAACAGGAAAAGCCGGCCGACGATTGGTTTGAATTGATGAAAAACGCGGCGCTGGAACACCGTCTGCCCGCTTTTAACAGCTATTGCCGCCAGGCCATCGATAAAAATCCCGAAGATCCCCGTCCCTATGCCTGGCGTGCCGGCTTGACCGAAGAAGCCGGCGGCTTTGCCCGCGCGACCTGGGCGATGCCTACCTGGTACTTATTGACGCCTAAACAAAAGACAGCCGCTCTGGCGCAGCATTTTTATTCTTTCAACGCAGCTATGCAATGGAGTTCCCGAGAAGATCAAAAAACGCTGATCGAACAAATCGGCAGGCACATCGTCCGTCAATTGGTCGAACACGTGACCGAGAGAGCTGAAATCCGCTGCGGTCGGCATTGGTTTAAAAAAACCTTTCAAGGCCGTTATCATCATACCGATCTAAATGATATCACCGATTTTACCGATGCCGTAAGCCGCATAGATGAACAAGCCTGCCCGTTCGGCAGTTTGTGGCTGCGCAGAGAAATCGCCGACATCACGGCCGCCCTGCCCAGACCGCTGGCCAAACGGCTGCGCCGTCTTTAAACTAAACCGTTACCCGGTTCGGCGCGCGATGATGACAAAGCCAATCGATCAAATTCCGCGACGCTTCGCCGGCGATCTGCGCGATATCCTCCGGTGTTGCCGTTCCGATATGCGGTGTTATCACGACTTGATCCAAATCAAATAATGCCGCAGGCAGTTCGGGTTCTTCGGCAAAAACATCCAAGCCGGCGCCCGCCAGACGGCCTTGACGCAGTGCCGCAATCATGGCCTCCTGGTCGACGACGGCGCCGCGCGCAGTATTGATCAGACAGGCAGACGGTTTCATCAGCGTCAGCTCCCGCTCGCCGATCATATGATAGGTTCCCTGATTTAACGGAACATGTAAAGACAGAATATCCGCTTCTTTAAGCAGCAAGTCCAACGGCCGATAGGTAACGTGCATGCCCTCTTCTTCCTCAGGCAGAAGAGGATGTCGTTGATAATAAACGACCTCAAGCCCAAAAGATAAAGCCCGTTCGGCTACAGCCTTGCCAATCCGGCCCATCCCCAGCAAACCCAGCTTTTTCCCCCGCAAAGCATGACCCAAAGCGATGGCGCGCCGTGCATCAAGATTGCCGATTTGGCGGGCTATTTTATCGTATGCCGTTACCCGGCGCATGACATCCAAGAGTAAAGCCAGTGCAAGGTCGGCTGTCGAATCCGTAACCGTGCGCGGTGTATTGGTTACTAAAATATTTCTCTTTTCAGCGGCGGCTACGTCAATATGATCATAACCAACACCAAAAGTACTGATAACGCGCAGATTTTCCGCTATGGCAAGCAATTGTTCGTCAACATGAAGGCCGTATGCTAATAATCCCTGGCATGCGCCGATTTGCGCCATCACGGCTTCGCGGCTGAAAGGCTGGTCTGTCGGCGCGATAACACGAAAATAGGTCTGTAAAATGTCGATGCTTTCGGGAGGTATGATTCCTGATACGAGAATTGTATCCATGGCTCTCTCGCTTTCTCGTCCCCCGCTGCGCGTTTACTCCGGCAGGTTGTCCTCGTCTTCCACAGAATCCCGGATCTCAGGCTCTTTTTTACCGTTCTTCTGCTTTTTCGGTCTGAAGGGCGGCATCAACTTATACCAGACGGGAACGAAACTTTTTAAGCCATTATAATCTTTCACCAGTGTTTTTGCACGTTCAAAAGCGGCTTGATATTGATCAGCATTGTCTCTCCTCGCCGTTACCACCATTTGTTCCAGAGCATACATCGATGCATAAAAAGCGATCAAACGTAATTCCTGTACATTGACTTGATAATTGAAATAACAATCGATTACACCAATCACAAAAGGCAAGCTAATCTGCCGCATACGGGACATCATCGGACCCATGTCGGCCATCGGATCACCGATCGCGCATTTTTCGAAATCGATCAGGTTAAAATTATTTTCATAAGATAAAACAAAGTTGTCCATATGAAAATCGCCGTGCAGCAATGTCTGAGGCTGATTGGCAACAAGACTCTGATTTGTTTTCAGGTACTCGATTATTTTTATAGAACAGGCATTATTCAAGGTGCCCCGTTTGCAATAGACTTGAAATTTTTTTATTCTGTCATCCATCTCGCCATACCAATAATCCAAACAGTCGATAAACATGTTATAGTGAATCGTTTTTAAGAATCTTCCAGCCTCAACACCAAGCATATATTGTTCTTCTTTTGGTAAAGTGGCAAATCTTTTAGGATCAGAATCACCATAAATCCAGCTCAACATCGTATATATGGACTTGCCGCCATCACATAAGCCAAACGCAATCGGCTTCGGAATCGGAACCTCAAGTTCATAGATGCGTTTCATGTATTCAAATTCATTCTTTTTCCGGTCATATAACGTATTTTTAGCCAAGCGAATCATAAAGCGTTGGTTACTCTGGTTTTTAACCCGGAATTTCCGTTCATTCGAATCACCATTCAGGATTTCATGAACACTGATCCAGGTGTTCGAACCAGGAATATCGCGAATACAAGGATATGGATCAAGCAGCGTTGACAGTTCCATAAATTACATCTCCTCCTTAGAACAATGCTGTAATTAATTTTACTCTATATCTGGAATATTACAACCTTTTATGTCGCTTAATAATCGTATATTCATGATATTTCCTTATATGTATCGCCATGAAACATCTATTATTTAAATATTTAATGATTTGTTAACATTTGGTAGTCTAATTTGCCGTTGATTTACTCATTAATTACCATAAATCATATTTTTTCTATAGCCATTATTATGGATCAAATAATTTAAACAATTCCATTTTACCGTTTTTTATTACACTTGCCGGCCAAGACCAAACTCGGCCGATGTCGTATTAAAAAGATGAAGGCGACG
>CAYRWC010000098.1:0-8902 GCA_964427795.1 uncultured Oscillospiraceae bacterium
CCAGTCAAGAACTTGGCGCACTGCTTCGGAGAGTCTCGATCGGCTCGGAATCTCAGCCAAGCCGGCCTCGATGACGGCAGGAACATGATCCGGGCGCGCTTGATGGACCGCAGCCGCAGCCAGCATGGCCGCTATGAACAGCTCGCCGTAGATGCCGTTTTTCGTGTGAGAGATCGAGGCGTCGCGCCAGGCCATTTCTGCTGCCATTTGCGGATTGCCCGGATTGATATAGCCGAAATAGTCGGCGCGAATCTGAGCGCCGATCCATTCCCGGTAAGGATTCTGATAACTGGCTGAATCCGGCGGTATCAGGCCGGCGATAAAATTGCGGAAAGCGACTCGTTCAGCCGTGCAATAAGCCGTTTTCGGCTGACTGTCCAGCCAGGTGCTCATGACCTGATCCGGTGTGAAATCGCGCCCGTATCTTTTAACCAGGCGAAGGGCCGCCATGACTGTGTAATTCGTATCGTCGTCGACCGGCGCGCAATGATCGATATTTTCGATCCAGCAGCGATTCGGATCTCTGCCCAACTCGCGCAGCAAGTCATCATTTCTTGAAATATAGCGCTTCAGGGGATAATTGCCGGTTCCTTCCAATAAACGGCGCAATTCAGGCGTATGCCAGCCTTCGACCGGTTTGCCCAGCAGACATCCGGCAATGCGTCCCAGCCAGGCGCCGGCAATGCGGTCCCGCCAATTCGTGTCCGGCAACGATCGGGGCATGACCGGCCGCGCAGCAGGACGGGCCGATCGGATGCCGGACAGGTCGGAGGGCTCGTGATAGGGATAATCCGCTTGTATCGGATTTTGATACAGCTGCCGGCCGATCAGGTCGGCCAGCTCTTCCTGGAATGTGCCCGACGGCAGGGCGGCGGCAGCTTTGACCAAGTCTTCCAGGCGGGCTACATCCAAACCTTCTTCATGACATTGCCGATATTCCAACAGTAAATTGCGGCCATATACTTCACATTCATCCATTTTCTCCGGACGGCTTTTTAACGGATCGATAATCATGCAGCACCTCCAAAATTCACTTGTTAACGCATCATTCCCACTCCGCTGAGCGGCGATCAACAGCTAATTAGCCTATGGGCATTCTGAGTTATTTCCAGTATACTGTCGTTATCTGCACAATACTATGCAAATGGAGCCGATAACTATGCAAAATACGCCGTTAAAAATGCAGCCTGCAGCTAAATATCTGCCGATCCTTCTGGACAGGCATTTTCCTGTCCATGATCCGTACTTGGAGCATCCGCACGAACCCGACCCGGAGCCCGGACAAATCCTGCATTACCATGATACGCTGGAACTCGGCATATGCCGGGAAGGCAGCGGTCTTTTCATTATTCAGCACCAAACCCTGCCGTTTGGCGCCGGAGACTTATCCGTCATCCTTCCCGGAGTGCCGCATATCGCCCGCAGCAATCGGCAGGACATCAGCCGCTGGCATTTCATCGACGTTGATGTCAACCGGCTTTTTATGCTGGATAATCCTGATCTTCGCCAGACCGAACAAGATGCCTGTATCCTGCGCTTTACCCATCCGTCCGGCTTTAGCGGCATCATCAGCCGCAGCCGGCAGTCGCCGAGAACGGCCGATCTCGTCACGCAGCTGATCCAGGAATTAAAAGAGCGTGACGCCTACGCCTTATCGGCTGTTCGCGCCATTATCGCCTTGTTGTTTGTCGAAATAGTCCGTTATGCCGATCGTATCCAATATAACTTGCCGGTCGAAAGACCGGATCAGAAAACCGTCGCTGAAATCATGCCGGCCATTCTTTATATTTCCCGGCATTATGACCAGGAGCTGACGATTCCTGAGCTGGCCGACCGCTGCCGGATGAGCGTCAGCGCGTTCCGGCGCCGCTTTCATCAGGTCTTTGCCCAGCCGCCGGCAGAATACCTTTATCAGGTCCGGATCCGCATGGCCAAGACGCTGCTCCGGCAGAACCAACTGGGTGTCACGGAGATAGCCGGCCAGGTCGGCTATCCGACGCTATCATCCTTCAACCGGCATTTCCGGAAATATGCCGGCCAGTCGCCGTCCGAATATCAGCGTGCGCAGACTGCGCGCAAAGATTAAGTCGTTTCGGACAGGATGTCCGGCAAATCGAAAGTCGGCGGCAGTGCCGCGATCATGGGCAGCCAGCGGCGGAAGTCCTGCAGGTTGAAGGGCGTCCGTCCGGCCAGGTAATGGTTGGTTCCGATTTGTCCGCCGATACGCCATTCCACGATATAGAGCTCCTGAGCGGAAGGATTGGCCTTTATTTCCGCCAAATCGGCCCGCCCGTTAGCCGCCAGGCTAAAGGACCCTTCGGCAGCCGTTTGCCCGCCGTCGGCTCGATAAACCCGATACTGTCCGGAAACCGGCCGCATCGTATCGTTGACCGCGACAAGCGGGTAAGCCCAGCTCCGGTATTCGCCGATCATCAGCTGCACATTCTGCTGGCTGCGCATGATGATCGAGTAGGCCAATTTTGGCGTGAAATAATAATCGACGACCGCGTCGGAGATTTGCGGCCAGCCGTCAAGAACATTCCACCAGATCAAGCCGGATTTCCGGCCTTTCTGCATCCGGAACTGCTCAATGAAAAATTTCTTCGCCTCAGCCTGGGAGATCTGCGAAGCCAGAATAAAATCTTCGAGCTTTTCCGGCGCCGCGCCAAAGAAAATGGCCGCCTGTTTGGCCATGAGCTCGTTACGGTCATAACCTCTGCGGTATAAGGGCTTTTCGCTGTTATGGACCAGCCACTGCCGGCTGCCGGCATTGGGCCACAGTTCGTCCGGCGAAATGAATCGCTGCAGTGATTTTTTCTCAGGACAGCCGTGATATCCGATTTCGCTGGCAAACAAAGCTTTGCTCAGCCGGTAAAAATCGCCTTTGAAATCGTCGCGCGGCCCCCACAAATGCTGTTCGGGGCCCTGCGAGTCGAAGTCATACTCTTCGGGCATGTATGGGGATGAGGGGAGATAGAATCGCATCGGATCGTGCGCGGCGATGACGCGGGGGAGAACCTCGCGCGTTGTCCGGCTGTAACGGGCGAAACCCTTGGGAAATTTCTGGTAAACGCAGGAGTCGATTTCATTGTCGCCGGCCCACAATAATAGCGAGCAATGATTGCGCAGCCGCTTGACAATAGCGGTCGCTTCCTTTTCGATAGCCTGAGCGAAAGCATCGTCGGACGGCTGTCCCGAACAAGCCATGGCGAAATCCTGCCAGACGAGGAGGCCTTTTTCATCACAGAGGTCAAAGAAACGGTCGGATTCGTAAACATTGCCGCCCCAGCAGCGCAAGGCGTTGCAGCCGCAACCGCAGGCCAGGTCCATGGCACGGTCGACTCGGCTTATATCCAGACTATGCAAAGCGGACAAGGGGACCCAGTTGCTGCCGCGGATAAAAATCGGCTCGTGATTGACCAGCACGGTAAAACGTTGCTTTTGCGTCAGATCAAAGCAAGCGTCGACGGTGGCGGTCCTGATGCCGAACCGGAAGCTGCGCCGATCGCATAACCGGTCGCCTTGCCACAGAGAAACCTCGATCTGATATAGGTAAGGTTCGCCATAGCCGCGCGGCCACCAGAGCTTTGGCTGATCAACCCGGATGTTCATATGGTTGCTGATGAAATGGGTTTCCTGTACCGCTGAAAAAGTATTATCGCCGCAGCGCCCCTCAACAGTAATCCGGTAAACGGGCAGCCGCGGGCTGCTGCTTTCAAAAGTATAGGATAAGCTAAGGTTGGCCTGATCCGGCTGTATATTCCTGGTGCAAAGATAAAGGTCCTTCAGCCGTTCCGCGCCGCGATACTGGATCTCGGCATCACGCCAGAGTCCTGCCGACAGCAGCCGGGGCATGATGTCCCAGCCGAAGCTGTGAGGCGGCATGCGCAGCCGGGTAATCTCATCGCTTTGCTCGCAGCCGTGAAAGGCGGCGGGATAATCGTACCGGCGAGCTTCATTCATAGCTGAGTGTATGAAAACAACCAGCGTATTCTCCCGGTCCCAGAGCAGCGAAGCCGTCAGATCGAATTCGTGAGCGATCAGCATATTGTCCGTTTCACCCAGGCAAACGCCGTTTAGATAGACAGCGGCAAAGGTATTGACGCCATGCAGAACCAGAACCGGCCGCCGGCCTTGCTGTTTCGGATCGGGGCGGAAAGTCCGTTCAAACAGCCAGTTTACATATTCATACCGCTCGTATAAGAGAACGTTTTCGCCCAGGAACGGATCCGGTTCCAAACCGGCGGCCATCAGGTCCAGTTCGACATTACCCGGCACCGTCGCCGCAATGTGGCGATAGCCGGCTTCGGCCGCCTCGCTGCCGCTGCCGAACCGCCGGCCGTCGTCCTCACCGTAATAAAGCTCCCAGCGGCCATTCAATGTTTCCCGCATATCCATCATTCAATCCTCCTTGAAGAAGGTATTTGTTAATTGAATTAATAATATAGCGTGGGCTAAATCTTGTCAATCGCCAGGACCGTCAGCGGATCGATATGAATGTTTCGGATTGCCGGCGTCTCGTCTCCGTTCTGCCAACGAACGGCGGCCGTCGTCGGCGCGGTAAACAGATTCAGGACAAACAGCATGCTATTCCGGCCGTCGCTGCGCAGGAAAGTCCATAAATTAGGATTATCGCAGTCGACAACCGGAGCCCGGCAGCCGAGTTGACTCATAAGATAACGGATCATCGCCGCGTGCTGCTTTTTCGCGTGCATCCATTCCAGACCAAGCCAGATGACGCTGCCGGCGCCATAATCGGCCTGCCAGGCGGCAATATCATCGGTATTTTCCTCGACGGCCAGAATTGCGGCTTCAGGCGGATGAGCCGTACAGCGCCAGAGCGAAACGTTCGGCGGTATGTTGGCGATATCCTGCATCATGATACGCGGATTATCGGTCGCCGCGCGTCTGGCGGCTGCTCCTCCGAGAAAGTCCTGCAGGACGGTGCAGCGGTTAAATTGCTCATCGTATTCCGGAATGCCCGGCGCTAAAAGCAGTTTGCCGCCCTGCCGGACAAAAGCGGCCAGATTCTCCTGAATCCGTCGGCTCATGCAGGCCGAGGTTGCCACGAAAAGCGGTTTGCCGCAGCATAATTCGGCTAATCGACCATCCAGCAGGTCGATGAAATCAGGTGAAAAAGAAGCGCATAAACCGGAGATCAGCATGCCCTTTTGCGTTAGCTTCCAGGCTTGCCGGTTGTCGATGCCGGCTTCGGCAGCCGACGGATAGGTGTTGCTTCTGGCCTGTTCCCAGTCCAGGCCGATATAGAAGTCGGCAATATGATGCGCGGCGGACAACCAGGCGTTTTGTTTCAGGAAAAGCCCCAGTTCTTTCTGGACGGCATAGGAAGGGCGGATATGGCCGTCCATATCGATCGAGGCGCTATAGTCGTAGCTGTCGCCGTCGGCGCCGATTTTGCGCGGATTTTTACCGCCGGTGAAGATGTAATAATTCAAGCCCTTCATGCCGAGCGCCAGGTTGGTCCAATAGCAGCATTTCAGATCTTCAGCGGTTATCGGCGGCCATTCCGAAGCGCTGCCTCCGGGCAATTCGAAAACCGTGGCCGGGAAGCCCATCAGCCGCAGCATCTCATAAGACCTGAAAACACCGGCGGCATACTGAGGGGTCGGGTTGTTTTGCGCCCAATCCATATTGAGATTGTAGTAATGATCGGAACCCAGTATGAAATCCGGCTTTAACCGATCGGCTGTTTCCCGGAAATAAGCGTTCATCGACGGTGATCCGGAGTTATGGACTTTGACGCCGTGCAGGCCGCGGGCGGTCATCCAATCGACCAGGATGCCCGCGTACTCTGCCGTGCAGGAAAAATAGAAGTCCTGATAATCTTTAACGCGGCGCCGGTCTGCCGGAGATGAGGGTTCGCCCTGATAAGGCCTGACTTCGGCAAAGGTAGTATAAGACGTGCCATAAGCCTGATTAAGCTGCCCGATATCATGATATTTATTCTTTAAAAAGCAGGGAAAACGGCCTGTTTCGCTGCCGAAACCCATGGTTTCCGGATTATAGTCCAGACTGCCGAACCACTCGTGGATGCCCATCAATTCATTGTCGAATTGTATCATGGCGATGCAGCCGCCGCGTGAAAGCATATAGGGGGCAAGAATCGGACAGACGGCGTCGAACCAGCGACGGACTTTTTCCAGAAAAACAGGATGTAAATAGGAAACTGAAGATTTACGGAATGCCCGGCCATGGATATCGCGGGCCAATAGCTCCGGATACTGTTCGCATAGCCAGCCGGGCAAGCCGTCGTATTTGATTTCCGAGTACTGGTAAGGACCGGGGCGGCAAAGGACAAAGAGATTCTTTTCCCGGCATAAACGCAGAAAAGCCTCCAGATCGAGCTCGGGAGCGCCGCCAAATTGAAAAGTCCCTTCTTCGGGCTCATGCAGAATCCAGGGTATGTAGGTGGCGACGCAATTGCCGCCGGCTTCGATGAACAGATCCAGCCGGCGGCTCCAATCTTTTTGCGGAACCCGGAAATAATGAAATTCGCCGGATACGAGAAACCCCGGTTGCTGGTTGATCAAATAGGAATCATGGTTCCAAGACAGTGAATTCATTAGAATGCCTCCTGTCGGCTGTTTTTATTTAATTCAGAATGGCTCCCGGCCATTTATAAAAACAGCAGGGAGCCATTCCATCATAACCCGATTATTCTTAAATGTCTTCTATTACTTGATCGCGGCGGATTTTTCCGAAGCCGTTTTCCATTGTTCGGCATACCAATCGGCAACTTGCTGAACACCGGCATTCTGGAAATCTTCGATAGCGCTTTGTTTATTGGCGTTGAATTCGGAATCAGATTTGGACAAGATCATCTTCGCGGCGTTTTTGATGCACAGTTCATCCAGTTTGGCATCCATTCTCTTGATGTCATCCGGAGCTGTCGGCAGCAGAGCCAGCGCGAAGGCGTCTTGGGTGGAAGCGTTCTTGGATTTTCCGTCGGCGATCTTCTTCTCGAAGATCTGCTGCGGGTATTTGACACCGTAATGTTCGGCAAAATCTTTCTGCATATTATTCAGAGACAGCGGATAAACACTGGCGTCATTGAACAGGCTGACCGCTTTGCCGTCATTGGGATTGATCGTGAACGGGCTGAGGCCGATAAAGTTGGTATCGAAGCCGATGCCGCTTTGCAGCCAGGGATCGCCGCCGGCTTTTTGCAGTTCGATCGTGGCATCTTTAAGGGTCGGCACGCCGCCGACATCTTCCCAATCCTTGCCTTCGACGCCGCTGAAGAGCGTTCTGCAGCCTTCATAAGAATAGAAATAATCGAGCAGATCCATAGCTTTGTCGGGAGTCTGGCAGTTTTTGGTTATAGCGAAGCATTTGTCGGTCCAGCCGGCTTTGGCATTGGCGCCGCCCCATTGGAAGCCCCAATCCAGCGGCAAAACCTCGAAGCCTTTGCCATCCTTGGCATTGTTGGAATTGAAATCGCCCATAGCCCAGGTTGCCGGTCCGGAAAGCAATTGTCCGGCGGTCGCCTTGGCGCCGAAATCGGCATATTTCTGAGTCAGCGCGTCAGGATCCAAAATCCCGAGTTGATTGGCTTTGTAATAGTATTCGACGCATTTCCAATAAGCGGCTTCCTGATCAAGCAGCATATTGGTGATTTGGTTGGTGTCAACTTTCAGCAATTCGGTTTTGCTGCTGGTCTGGTAGTAGCCCAGAACACCGTCCATCGGGATGTGCAGGCACCAGTTGTCCCAGTCGGAGAAAGCGGAAACGCCGTATACCGGTTTACCGTCATCCGTCGTGGGATGGTTTTTAACCATTTCAGCCAGCATATTCAAGAAATCGTCGGTACTCTTGATTTCCGGATAGCCCATTTCTTTGTAATAATCCCAGCGGGTTACCAGGCCGATGGAAGGATCGGCGGCCGTGGCGTCGGAACCGACCTGCACCGGCAGGAAATAGGTCGCGTTCTTGCCGTCGCTCCAGTAAGCTTTACTGAAAGCAACTGTCTGCGGAATGGTGGTCGTGATATTTTTGCCGTTGGTGGCAAGCAAGTCGTCCATGGCGATAACATTGCCGCCTTCAATCAGCTGGTTGAATTTGGATGTGTCGACTCTGACGAGATCCGGCAGATCGCCGCCGGCCAACAGAACGTTGAGCTTGTCCTGATCGGCCGGGACAAATTCGACAACTACGCCTGTTTTGGCGGTCAATTCCTGTTGAACAGGGCTGTCCTTGTATTTATTCTCGTCGCCGTTAAGCGTGAGAATGCTGATGGTAACGGTTTTTTGCGGCGCTGTTGTCGTTTCTGAGCCAACAGCGCTGCCGGACGTGCCTGAACCGGACGTAGCCGCGCCGGTTGAAGCGGGATTGCAGCCGCCGATGGAAAAGACTAGAAGCGTGGTCAGAAGCAGTGCCATGAGTTGGGTTGTGATTTTTGCTTTTTTCATCGTGCAAATTTCCTCCTCTTGAGATTGGATCTATTGATGACCGGCGAGTCGATACGCCGAGAAATCCGATGGTTTTATCCCTTGATGGCGCCCAGCATGATCCCTTTGACAAAATATTTCTGCATAAAGGGATAGACAAACAAAATAGGTATGGTGACAACCATGGTGATGGTCATCCGCACGGCCTGCGGCGTTATCTGGATCACGACGCCGTGGGTTTTGTCCGTTTGCTGGGCAATGGAACTGGCTTTGTTCAGATATTCGTAAAGGACAAGCTGCAGCGTTTTTAGCTGGCTGTTTTGAACCAGGATATAATTGTCAAACCAGCTGTTCCACTGGCCGACGGCTGCAAAAACGGCAATTGTGGCAATGATCGGCTTGGAAAGCGGGAAAATGACTTTACGGAAGATCATGAAGTATCCTGCTCCGTCCAGCTTAGCCGATTCTTCCAGCGATTGGGGCATCTGCTCGAT
>CAYRWC010000099.1:0-8809 GCA_964427795.1 uncultured Oscillospiraceae bacterium
GCTGGACCGGCAGGATCACGATGGTAAAGCTCTGAAAAATACGATTGTCCGTTTCTATCCTGCGCCCGGCGGCATCATCCGCAATTTAGGCCGCGAAGAACGGCGCTTGTACGAATGTGTCGATGTAGACGGCCCTGACCGCTGCATTCAGATCCTCGATTCCATTGTTCATGACAAATTGACCGGGTTTTTTCTGGAGATGAATATTTGTTCGGGCGGCTGCTTAGGCGGCCCGGTACTTCAGCAGATGGGCGTGTCCTTTTTGGGAGCGCGTGACCGGCTGATCAAGAACGCTTTGAAATTAAATGAAGCGCCGGCTACAATGACGGAAGGTCTACCTGTTGATCTGACCAAGACGTTCCATGACCGCTCGCGCCGTCAAGCGCCCTTCAGTGAGGAAGCGATCCGCGAAGTCCTGGCGTCGGTCGGCAAATTGACGCCAGACCAGGAATTGAATTGCGGCTGCTGCGGCTATCGCACCTGCCGGGAAAAAGCGGAAGCCGTCCTGCTCGGTAAGGCGGATATCCGGATGTGCGTGCCGCATATGCGGGAAATGGCCGAAAGCATGGCTCATACGGTTGTCGAGCATACCCCGACCAGCATCCTGATCCTGGACGATAAGCTGGTTATAAAACAAATCAATCCTTCCGCCCGGGTACTGCTTCATATAACCGATCAGGCTGCCGGCTCGCCGGCCGACGATCTGTGGCCTGATCTCGGCTTGCCCGATTTGCTTCGCGAAGCGCCGGTTGTTCGGCGCCGACTGACCAGCGCCGGTCTTGGGCTGATTTTGGAGATAACATTAGTCAGCGTGCAATACAGCCGGACTGTTTTCCTGCTGATCAATGATGTGACGAATGAAGAACGCCTGCGCGAGAGCCGCCGCAAGGTCACGGAAGAAACGGCCCAGGTTGCCCGCAGTGTTTTGAATCGGCAGATGCAAACGGTTCAGGAAATAGCCGGCTTGCTGGGCGAAACGACGGCCGACGCCAAATCGGCTTTGTCGCGGTTGATCCGTTCTATCGAAAGCGAAGCCGCCGGGAATGATGCCGCAGCCGGCAAATCCGACTGACCGCGATGGCCGGATTTAGCTGGGAAACAGGGCAAGGTACGCTGACCTGCCATGATGAGGAAGTGTGCGGCGACCGGATTGAAACCATCACGTCGCCGGACGGCCTGGTCGCCGTGCTGGCCGACGGCATCGGCACCGGTATCCAGGCCAATATCCTGGCGACTCTGACCAGCCGCATCCTTTCGGTTATGATCAGCCGCGGTGAATCGGTTGAAGACGCCGTTCATATGGTAGCCGCTTCCTTGCCGGTCAATCGTGAGAAAGACCGCTCCTATACCTATTTTTCGATTCTGCAAATCGATGCGTCCGGCCGGGCAACGCTCCTGGAAATGGGCATGCCGGCGGCAATTTTGTTAAGACGGGGGCATTGTCTGGATCTGACGTCCGGCGACGAGACAATTGCCGGGAAAGTTATACGAAAAAGCACCGTCACTATGAAGGATCAGGATTTTTTAATCTTGTACAGCAACGGCGCCGAACAGGCCGGCCAAAGTCAAAAACAACCGGATGGCTGGGGACGCGAGGGGGTCATCCGCTTTCTGCAAGCCGCGTACCGGCCTGGAATGCAAGCCGAACGCCTCAGCAGACTGCTCCTTTCGGCTTGTGACAGCCTGAGCGCGGGAAAACCGGAGGATGATGCGGCGGTTCTGGTCATCCGCATCTTGTCCGATGGCCGCCCGGCCGGCGCCGAAGGGGTGATTTTGTGAGAAACCGTTTCTACAAAACCCTGACCGTTCAATTAGATCGGCCAGGCGCCGGCAAAGCCGAACTGATCAAGCAAACGATGTGGAATTATGCATTATGCTTTAATATCTTGCTGGAACGGTGCCGCGGGGACATAGAAGAACTGGCGCGCCGTGACGGCCCGCCGGCCGCGCGTGTGATTGCCGGTTTGCCTGACCGCCTGGTACAGAACGAACTCAACCGGTATGCCGCCCAGCCTTTTAAAGATTCTTTGCTGATGGATTTCGGCAATACTGTCCGCGAAGCCTTACGCTGCCGGCGCACGGATGCTTTGTTCGCGCCGCTGACGGCAGAAGAAGGCTTGCGGCCGCTTTATTTCGGCCGATACGATCCGCACCGGGATTATGGCTTGCTTTATAATCGGCGCACCGGCCGCTTTTATGTTAAATTATACCTGCTGAACCGTGCCGGCCGCCTCCAGGCTCCCGCTTTGCGGACTCATGACGCTTTGGTTTATGTCGCGGCGGGCTTGCCGCGAGCCGACGACTTGGACGGCGATCGGCGCTATATCCTGGCGCCGCTGGCTTTCGGCAAACACCAGCTGGCGGATTTTGAACAAATTCTGGGGGAACCGCAACGGTTGAAAACCGCTGTGTTAAGTTATAAAAAGCGTCATTTTTATTTGTCGATCAGTTTCGATTGCCGGTCCGGCGAAACTGTGCCGACAAAAACGACCCTAGGTGTGGCGCGGTCAGTCGACGGCATCTGCTACACGATTTGTCAAAACGGTACAAAGACGGCGCAGGATTGGCTGGCCTGGCCGTGGCGCGATGGCGAGCAGGTTTTACCGGAACGGCATGCCGCCCATCGGATAGCCAACCAACTGACACAACTGGCCCGGCAGTATGCGTCGCAGATCATCATGGAATCGCACGGCGGCGCGCAAGATCGCCTGGAATGGATTCTGCTGCCTGAACAGCGGGGATTGCCGCCTCATCTTTACGCTCTGCTGGCTGCCTTGCTGCCTTACAAACTGGCCGCGGCCGGTTTGCCGGCGCCGATTCCGGTCAGCGCCCGCTTTCTGAACACCTGTTGTCCGGTCTGCGGCAATCGAAACAGAAAGAACCTGGCCATTCCCGACTGGCTGATCTGCGTTTCCTGCGGTCAGGCCGTGCCGCGACGTGAAGCCGCCAGTTACGCTCTGGCGACACGTCTGACCTATTACCGGCGGACTCCCGTCCCGGTCCGGATCACTTATCCCGACGACCGAACCATTGTTTACGAAATCCCTTTAATCGGTTTCCGGTCTGTGCAGGATCGCGGCGAACAAGCTGCCGATATCATGTTCAGCCGGCTGGCCGACTGGCTGGCCGCCCATGAGCATGGTGAGGCCAATAAAAAGAAATATGGCGTCATCCGCCGTCTGCGGATGGCCGATTCGCTTCCTCAAGCTGTCAAGCTGGTTCATCCGGCTTTTGATCAGGCGGCGCCTTCGCTGACGCGCCGCGTTCCGGCCGGATTCGTCCCGTCGGAGCAACCCCGCCGGGCGGGCGGCGGTTAACCGCCGAAAGTCAGCTATTTATCGCGGAAAGCGTTCTCGTCAAGGGGACGCTTTTCCGTTTATTGAGCGCCCATATCCCGGGAATAGCCCGGATGATTTATGGTAAAATGAATCATACGGCTTCACTTGTAAAATGAACGGAAGCCTGATCATATGTGAAGGGTGGGGTAAAAATGAAACTGATCATTTTATCGGGCAATCCCAAAAAGCAAGGCCTTTGTCAATCCATGATCGACGCGGTTAAAGCCGGCGCCGCCGAGGGCGGAGCCGTCGTTGAGGAAATTCGTCTGTCCGATATGCCGTTGGTACGCTGTCAGGTCTGTGATGACGGCTGGGGTATCTGTTTATCGGAAAATCGCTGCAAATATGGTGACGACGGCTTTACCGCCCTGATGACCCAGATGGAATCCGCAGATGTCCTGGTCTTGGCGACGCCGGTATATTGGGGTGAAATGGCGGAGGGCCTGAAGTGTTTTCTGGATCGTCTGCGCCGTTGTGTGCATGGACCGTCAAGTTTTCTGGCCGGCAAACAGGCTCTGTTGCTGGCTACACCGGGCGGTTCCGGCAACGGCCAGCTCACTTGCCTGGAACAGCTTGACCGTTTTTGCCGCCATACCGGCCTGATTATCTTTGACTATATCGGCGCCAACCGCTGGACCAACGACTATAAACGGCAAGCGGCCTTCGCTGCGGGCAAGGCTCTGGCTGAAGGCCGCCGCAACGGCATGACCCTTTGACCGAAACCGGTCACCGGCGGGAAAATTGATCCGGCCGGCTTTGCGGCCGGCCGGCCGATTTGCGGTTCATAACCAGAAAGATCGAACCGAAAACACAAGCGGCGGCAAAACCCAGAAATGAAGTGTAGAGGAACATCTGGCGGATACCGGTAAGATCGCTGAACAGACCGCCCAGCATGCTGCCCAGCAGGCGGGCGATACCCATGCACAAAACCGCGTTGAGGGTTTGGCCGGAAGCCTTGAGTTCATCTGGCACGTTTTTATTGATGAAAACTGCCAGACAATAAGCAAAAACAATAAAAGATAATCCATGCGAGGCGTTAACCAGCATAATGACGGCCAGATTGGACACAAAATGCAGCAGAAGCCAGCGCGTGGAGATGATCAGAGATGATAAAACCAGTGTTAGGGGTATGCCCAGCCGATCGATGATTTTATCGGCCAGCAGCAAAAAAGGAATTTCACTGGCCGAAGTAATCAGCATGGCAATGCCCAGCAGCGTGCTGGTTGCGCCCATCTGGCTGAAATGGATGGGGAAGAAACTGTAATAGAAACCAAATGTGATCTGGATGACGAAATTGAAAGCGATCAGCAGCATGACCGGTTTGTTTTTCAAAAGCGACCAGGGCATTTGTTTGTTGCCTTCTTTTTGGTGTCCGTGAATAACCGGCAGCCGGAAAACAGACAAAAAGCCAAAAAAGGCGATCAAGCTGTACAAGGGGAAAATCATGCCGATTTTCCATTCGGCCACCCGGCCGGCGATGACCGACATGACCGCAAAACCGAGCGTTCCGGCCATGCGGATCGGCCCATACTGCCAGCGGCTGGTTTCCAGATATTCCAGCGTGATCGCGTCGGACAGCGGCGTGATTGAAGCCTGAAAAAAAGTAAACAAGGCGATGATAGCGATCAGATAATAATATTGGCCGGATAACGGGATCAGCAAGATGACACCGGCTGTTCCGAGCAGCATGATTTTCAAGATAAAATTCTTGCTGGCTGCCCGGTCGCTCCATAAGCCCCAGACCGGCTGGGTGGCCACCGCTATCAGGGGGCCGACCGCCAATATGGCGCCGGTCGATGTTTTATTGAAACCGATATCATTCAAATAAACAGGCATAAACGTATTATAAACGGCATTGGCCATGTAAATAACGGCATATAGCAGAAGGAAAAAGTATGGATAACGGTCCCGTTCTGTCATAAGGTCCTCCCATCTGTGAGGAGCAAAATCATGTCCTGTCCTTTATCCTAATGCAAGACCGGGCTTCTGTCACGACTATTCTTGTGCGTTATCTGGCGGTTCTGCCTTGCAATCCCATAACCGACTGCTTATGATGGAACAAAAGAGGTTATATGACATGAATGAGCAGCGGATATACAGCAAAAATGCAGCCTGGCAAAAATTCGAGGTGCTGAAAACAAACCGGCCCAAACGCTATCATTATCACCAGTTTTTTGTTGAGGGCGTTCGCAATATCAACGAGGCGGTCCGCAATCATTGGCAGATCGATTCATGGATCTATTCCTTTGAAACAAAATTATCCGATTGGGCGGCCGGCCTATGCAGCCGGATACCGACTGAGATGAATTATGCCTTGACAGCCGGTTTAATGACGGAATTAAGTGGCAAAACAGATACTTCCGAGCTCTGCGCGATCGTCCGGATGCGTGAGGACAACCGCTGGGCGATTCCTTTGCCTGAGACGGTTCCGAACCCTTTAGCGGCCGTTTTCGACCGCCCGTCCAACAAAGGGAATCTGGGTACGCTGATCCGGTCTTGCGACGCGCTGGGTATTAATAGTCTGGCATTAACCGGCCATGCCGTCGATTTGTACGATCCGGAAGTCCTGGCGGCCAGTATGGGTTCGTTTTTTAAAGTGCCGGTTTTACGATTGACAGATAATCTGACCGTCGCCGCCTGGATTGCCGATTGGCGGCGATCATATCATGATTTTCAGATAGTCGGTACGACATCGCACCGTGAACAGCCTGTCTATCAAATTGATTTGACCCGGCCGACTCTGTTGGTCATCGGCAATGAGACCGAAGGAATGAACCGCTGGTTTTACGATCATTGCGACCAACTGGCAACGATCCCGATGAATCCGGACAGTTCGGCGACTTCCTTTAATGTTGCCTGCGCGGCGACCGTCCTTTTTTATGAAGCGATCCGCCAGCGGCAAACGGGAGGATTTTGATTTATCGGCCTGTTTATGCTATATTCAAGTCATTGGATAAACATGCGCCCGGCTTGTCGATAAGGCAGGTGATTTTCCATGGGTGAAACAAATCCTGTATTGGTGGGTTACGTAACCCCGCATCCGCCGGTTATTGTTCCCGGCGTCAGTCCGGGGAAAATGTTGGCCGGACAGACGATTCAAGCGATGAATCAACTCGCCGATGATCTTTCTTCCTTAAAGCCGGATACGGTTGTGTTGATCTCTCCGCATGCTCCGCTATTCAGAGATTATCTGTTTTTTTATGACGATCCGATTCTGGAAGGCGATCTGGCTTCTTTCGGCGCTCCGGAAGTCAAACTTTCTTTTCCGAAGGATCAGGCGCTGCAAGATCAGATCGTCAAACGGCTCAACGAAGCCCGCCTGACTGCGGGCGGCTTGAGCGGCGAGCAAATGCGTCATTATCACATGGAACGAAAACTGGATCACGGCGCGCTGGTTCCTTTGTATTTTCTCAGCCGGCATTGCTCTTTCCAGCTTATTGTCCTTTCCAGCGCCGATTTATCTTTGCCGGATCTATATCTGGCCGGACGGCAGATCAGGCAGGCGGCCGAAGATCTCGGCCGGCATATCGTGATTGTCGCCAGCGGCGATCAATCGCACAAAGTCAATCCGTCCAGCCCCTATGGCGCCGTGCCTGCGGGCGCCGTATATGACCGCGAAATCGCCGAAGCGATAGAAGCCGGCGATCTGGTCCGCATCCTGAGCTTGGACCCGATGACGCGGCAGCAAGCCGCCGAATGCGGTTACCGCTCGCTGGTTATGCTTTGCGGAGCTATGGCCGGATATTTTATCCGAAGCCGTCTGCTCAGCTATGAAGCACCCTATGGCATCGGCTATTGCGTAGCCTCGTTGGCCCGGGATCCCGACCGGCAGGACAAGGAGCAGGCGGCCGACGCGCTTGAAGAAGCTCTGCGGCGGATACGGGAAAAAGAGCAGAAAGCCCGTATGCAGGCTTCGCCGCCGGTTGTGATTGCCCGGGAAACCCTCGAGCTTTATGTCAAGCAGCGCCGGCGTTTGACGGCAGCGGATTTTTCGCAATTAACCCTGCAGGAACCCTGGCTGAATGAACAAGCCGGTGTCTTTGTCTCGTTAAAGAAATTCGGCTCCCTACGCGGCTGCATCGGAACGACAATGGCCACGACGGCGTCGATTGCCGAGGAAATCATACAGAATGCCGTCAGCGCCGGCACCGGTGATCCGCGATTTGATCCGGTCAACGCCGGAGAACTGGCCGATCTGGTTTACAGTGTCGATATTCTGGGAAAACCGGAACCGGCCGACAGCGAAGAAATGCTTGATCCCGCCGTATATGGCGTTATTGTTCAAAGCGGGTCCCGCACGGGTCTTCTGCTGCCCGATCTGGAAGGCGTGGACACGGTGCAGGAGCAGCTGGCCATCGCCTGCCGCAAAGCCGGTATCCGGCCGCAGGAACCTTATCGGATTCAGCGGTTTCGAGTCACCCGATATCACTAATACCATGAAACCGTCTGCCGGCAACATACAAAACCACGATGACGATCGCGTCCGGACGGCTGAGGGCGGCCTGCCGATAGCTCGGTATTGGCAGCCGGGAGAAAATCTGCAGGTCGAATGCCTGCTTTGCCCGCATCACTGCCGGATCAATCCGGGCCGCACGGGTTTATGCCTTGCCCGGAAAAATGAAAACGGCCGGCTCATGGCCGAAGCCTATGGCCGGGTCACATCGCTGGCTCTGGACCCGATCGAAAAGAAACCGCTGCGCTTCTTTTATCCCGGCAGCTCTATTTTGTCGGTCGGTTTATACGGATGCAATTTCCGTTGCGGATTTTGCCAGAATTGGTCGATTGCTCAAAGGAAAGCACCCTATCAGATGATCCTGCCGGATGAACTGGCCGGTCTGGCCGAACAGGAAAAATCGCGGGGCAATATCGGACTGGCCTATACTTATAACGAACCGCTGGTCGGTTTTGAATATGTCCTGGATTGTGCCCGCCTGATCCGCCGGCAGAGCATGAAAAATGTTCTGGTAACCAATGGCTTCATTAACCAAGAACCGCTGGAGGAACTGCTGCCGCTGATCGACGCCATGAATATCGATCTGAAAGCCTGGCAGCCCGATTTTTACCGGACTATCTGCCGCGGCGAGCTGCAGCCGGTGCTGGAAACGATTCGGCGCAGCGCCGCTTCCTGCCATGTGGAAATAACGACATTATTGATTCCCGGTCTGAATGATCAAGCCGGGGATATCGAAGCTTTGGCCGCCTGGCTGGCCGATATCGATCCGAACATGCCGCTGCACCTGACCCGGCATCATCCCGATTATCAAATGCCGGAACCGCAGCCGATCGATCTGCGGCGCATGTCGCTGCTGGCGGAGATTGCCGGAAAACATTTAAAAAAAGTTTTGTTGGGCAATGTACCTGAGTCATATCGCTCTTCCGGCATGATATAATAAGATCCGGTCTTCATTCTGGGTAATACGGCGAGGCGCAAAACATGTATATGAAAGGGCTGCTTCAGCGGTTGGGATGGA